>DATKAG010000539.1:0-3890 GCA_035498355.1 Myxococcales bacterium
CCCCCGGACGCTGGCCCACCGGATGCCGGCCCCCCGGACGCTGGCCCGCCTCCTCCCGGCGGCGTCCTCTTCAGCGACGACTTCAACCGTACCCTCGCCTCCGGCCTGGGCCCGAAGTGGAGCGTCCTCACCGGCTTGTGGCGGGACAACAACCAGGCGAACTCCGACCTCGACGCCCTCGACCGCGCCAGCGCGGCCGGCGCGACCTGCGCCGACTGCCGGATCGACGCGAAAATGGTGAACTTCGGCGGCGGCGAGGCCATGCTGGAGCTGCGGGTCTCGGGAAACGACCGGTACGCGCTGGCCCTCACCGCGGGTGGAAAGCTGGAGATCCGCCGCTACCGCGCGGGCGCGGCGACGGTGCTGGGCAGCGTGGCCAGCGGCATTCCCGATCTGGGCGAATGGCACTCCTTCGCCTTCGCGGTCCAGGGGAACGGAACGGTGACGCTCACCGCCTCGGTGGACGGGGTGGCGAAGATCAGCGCCACGGACTCCAGCGCCTCGGCCCTCACCTTCGCGGGCGCTTCCGGGATCGCCGCCACCGTCGCCGGCATCCTCTTCGACGACTTCACCCTCACCGGCGCGGGAACGGTGGAGAACCCGCCTTTCGACGGGGGCACCCCTGACGCGGGCCCGCCCGACGCGGGCATGCCGGACGGCGGCGCTCCCGACGCGGGGGGACCCGACGGCGGGGCTCCCGACGGCGGCGCCAATCTCTCCGCGACCGTCAGCTTTACAGAGACCGGCTTCGAGCTGATGGCGGTCGACCCCGGCGGAAGGGCCTACGGCGTGAACCTGGATTCCAGCGGCTCCGAGGTGTGGAGCACGGTGGACGGCCGGAGCTGGTCCAGGCGCGGGAACACGGCCAACGGCGGCAGCTTCTGGGTGATGACGGCGCTCTCCGACGGGGTGCTGATCGCCGACGTGGTGGAAGGCTCCGGGCACGTGCTCGCCCGCTCCACCGACCAGGGCGTCACCTGGACCGACGTGCTCGACGCCGGCCAGTACCGGATGCTCACTCCCCACAGCGTCGCCGACCTGGACGGGGCGGTGTACTTCCTCGAGTACCAGGTCTTCACCAACAGCTCCACGCCCATCCGCCTGTGGAAGTCGTCGGACCGCGGGGCCACCTGGAGGGTGCAATCCACCTTCCAGGGCCACCGCCACGGCCACGGGCTGATGCCCGATCCCGCCCGGCACGCGCTCTTCGCCTTCTTCGGCGACTTCGACGAGCAGTCGGGGCTCTACCGCTCCACCGACGGCGGCGCCACCTGGACCCTGATCAAGGGCGGCACGCAGGCCGGGGACATCGTGGACGGGGTGGTGCTCTCCGACGGCTCGTTCTTCTGCGGGCAGGACATCAGCTACCACGGCTCCACCCCGGACACGCCGCAGATCGCCCGCATCGGCTTGAACGGCGCGGAGACCGACTCCTTCGAGCTTCCCTCGGCCAGCTACTCCACCCACGCCATCTCCGGCGGCGGCTACGTGGTGGGGGCCACGCACGAGGAGGGCGCGGACGTGGAGGCCCCCGGCTGGAACCGCGGCTCCTTGTTCGGCAGCGGCGACGGGGTGCACTGGAGGAAGCTCTTCGAGGTGCCGCAGGCGGACGCCAGCGACGACGTGCGCGCCGACGTCTACTGGGAGCTGGCGACGGGCGAGCTGGTGTTCAGCGTGCGCAACGCGGCGGGGTTCGGGCCGGGAGGGCGCGGCTACATGCTGCTGCTCACGAGTCGCCAATGATCTTGATCAGCACCCGCTTGTCGCGCCGGCCGTCGAACTCTCCGTAGAAGACCTGCTCCCAGGGGCCGAAGTCCAGCTTGCCCCTGGTGATGGCCACCACCACCTCGCGGCCCATGATCTGCCGCTTGTGGTGCGCGTCGCCGTTGTCCTCGCCGGTGCGGTTGTGGTGGTAGCGCTGGGGGCTGGGATCGTACGGCGCCAGCCCCTCGAGCCAGCGCTTGTAGTCCTCGTGCAGCCCGGGCTCGTCGTCGTTGATGAAGACGCTGGCGGTGATGTGCATGGCGTTCACCAGGCAGAGGCCTTCTTTCACCCCGGCCTCGGAAACCGCCTTCTCCACCTCGGCGGTGATGTTCACGAAGGCCATGCGCTCCTTCGTGTGCATCGTCAGGTACCGGGTGAGCGATTTCATCGGGCGGACACCTCGTTCACCGGCGTGGAAGGCCTCTCCCCGCGCAGCACCCGCTCCACCTGCTCCAGCGCGATGCGGGCCATGCTCTCGCGGGTCTCCACCGTGGCGCTGCCCAGGTGGGGCAGGAGCACGACGTCGTCGCGGGAGAGCAGGCCGGGGTGGACCGCCGGCTCCTCCTCGAACACGTCCAGGCCGGCTCCGCCCAGGTGGCCTTTCCGCAGCGCGGCCACCAGGGCGGCCTCGTCCACGATGGGCCCGCGGGCGGTGTTGATCAGCAGGGCCCCGCGCTTCATGCGCAAGAGCTCGGCCCCGCCGATCAGGTGGCGGGTGTTCGCGTTCAGCGGGCAATGGATGGAGAGCACGTCGGATTGCTCGAGCAGCTCCTCCAGGGCGACGCCGCCGCCGCGGGAGGAGAAGAGGACGCGCATCCCGAACCCTTCCGCCCGCCGCGCCACCGCCCGGCCGATGCGGCCGTAGCCGAGGATCCCCAGCGTCCGCCCCCGCAGGTCGCGCCCCAGGAGCATGGTGGGGGCCCAGCCGCGGAAGGCACCCGAGCGGATCATCGCCTCCCCCTCGCGCAGCCGCCGGGCGAGGGCGAGGATCAGCGCCCAGGCGAGATCGGCGGTGGCATCGGTGAGCACGCCCGGGGTGTTCGTCACCCAGACGGCGCGCGCGGTGCAGGCAGGGACGTCGACGTTGTCGTATCCCACCGCGTGGTTCGCCACGATGCGCAGCCGGGGCGCCGCCTCCAGCACCTCCTTGTCCACGCGGTCTCCGGGCACGGGGAGCAGGGCGGTGGCCTGGCGCACGCGCCGCAGCAGCTCGTCGCGGGGCAGGAGCGTGTCCTCGTCGTGCTGGTCCACCTCGATGCCCGTCCCCAGGACGGCGTGGGGAGCGAGCGCCAGCCGCCGGGTGATGAAGACGAGCGGCTTCTCCATCCGGACCTCTCTACCACGCCGCGCTTGACGTGGACGGGGCGGGGGGCAGAGTTGGGCCCATGCTGACCATCCGCTCTCCCGCTTTCGCGCCCCAGGGCGAGATCCCCGTGCTCCACACCTGCGAAGGGAACGACGTCGCCCCGGCGCTGGAGTTCGGCGGCGTTCCCCAGGGCGCGAAGAGCCTGGCCCTGGTGGTGCACGACCCCGACGCCCCCGATCCGGCGGCGCCGCGGATGGACTGGGTGCACTGGGTCCTCTACGACCTTCCCCCGCAGTGCAAGGGGCTTCCGCAGGGAGGCGCTTTGCCGGAGGGCGCCCGGCAAGGGCTGAACGACTGGAAGAAGACGGGCTACGGAGGGCCGTGCCCGCCCATCGGGCGGCACCGGTACTTCTTCGTGCTCCACGCGCTGGACGCGGTGCTCGGCGACCTGGGGAACCCGACGCGGCAGAAGCTGGAGCGGGCCCTCGCCGGCCACCTGCTGGCCAAGGCGGAGCTGATGGGGACGTACGAGAAGAAGAAGAAGTAGTTTGAGGCGCTGGCCAGCCCAGCCTCCAGTGCCTCGACCGGGGCGTGGTGATCGCACCGAGAACGCGGAGCGCTAAGGCGAGCCGGACGCCCAAGGAGTGAGCAGCGGAAGCGTAGTGGATCCTACGCTGAGCAGCGCAGCGACGTGGCCGTCCGGCGCAGCCCAGCGATCCGCGTTCGCAGGTATCAACACGCCCCGGTCGCGGCACTAGGAGCGCCGCTGTTGCGCGCGGGTCGCGGCCGCGTTCGCGGCGGCCCGGGCCTCCAGGGCCTT
>DATKAG010000540.1:0-2937 GCA_035498355.1 Myxococcales bacterium
CATCCAGTCCGTGGCCCAGCTCTTCCGGGCCCGGCTGGGGCCCGACGCCCAGCGCGCGGCCGCCCGCTTCAAGGCGGGCGACAAGTGGCAGGAGATGACCTGGGAGAGGCTGGGCGCCCTGGGCGAGGAGGTGGCCTGGGGGCTCATCGCCCTGGGGATCAAGAAGGGCGAGACGGTGGCCATCCTCGCCAACACCCGGGTGGAGTGGGTGGTGGCCGACGTCGGCGCCATCTTCGCGGGCGCGGTGGTGGTGCCCATCTACCAGTCCAACACGCCCGAGGAGGTCCGCTTCATCCTCGACAACGCCGGGGTCTCGGCGGTGTTCGCCGAGGACCAGAAGCAGCTGGGCAAGCTGAAGCAGATCCGCTCCCAGGTGCCGAAGACCCAGAAGGTGATCCTCCTCGAAGGCGAGGGGAGCGGCGACTGGGTGCTCTCGCTGGAGCAGCTCAAGCAGAAGGGCCGCGAGGCCAAGGGGCGCAATCCGGGCGAGCTGCAGCAGCGCATCCAGGCGCAGAAGCGCGAGGATCTCTCGCTCATCCTCTACACCTCGGGCACCACCGGCGTGCCCAAGGGGGTGATGATCACCAACGACAACATGATCTACGCCAGTGAGGCGGTGGTGGGCAGCGGGCTGCTCACCCGCGAGGACGCGCACCTGCTCTTCCTGCCCCTCGCCCACTCCTTCGCCCAGCTGATCAAGGCCAGCTGGTTCGGCAGCGGGCTGACGCAGATCTTCGCCGAGTCGGTGGACAAGCTGGTGGACAACGCCGGCGAGACCGCGCCCACCATCCTCTCCGGCGTGCCCCGGGTCTACGAGAAGGCGTTCAACTCGGTGGTGGCGGGCGGGATGGTCAGCCCCGGCCTGCAGGGCGCGCTCTTCCGCATGGCCATGCGGGAGTTCGAGCAGTACGCCAGGGCGAAGGAGGAGGGGAAGAGCTACGGCTCTTTGGCTTTCACCCTGGCGAAGAGGCTCGTCTTCCCCAAGGTGAAGGACAAGCTCACCAAGCGCTTCGGCGGTCGCATCGACCGCTTCGTCTCCGGCGGGGCGCCGCTGGCGCGGAAGATCGCCTTCTTCTTCGACCTGCTCGGCTTCCACATGCTGGAGGGCTACGGGCTGACCGAGACCATCGCGGTCACCAGCGTCAACCTGCCCGGGCAGAACAAGCTGGGCACGGTGGGCAAGCCCTACCCGGGGGTGGAGGCGAAGATCGCGGAGGACGGCGAGATCCTCCTGCGCGGGCGCAACATCATGCGCGGGTACTACAACCTGCCGGAGGCCACCGCGGAGGTGATCGAGAAGGACGGCTGGTTCCACACCGGGGACATCGGCGAGCTGGACAAGGACGGATACCTCAAGATCACCGACCGGAAGAAGGACCTGATCAAGACCAGCGGCGGCAAGTACATCGCTCCCCAGGCGCTGGAGGGGGCGCTGAAGACGGCCAGCGAGCTGATCAGCCAGGTGGTGGTGATCGGCGACCGGCGCAAGTACGTTTCCGTCCTGGTGACGGTGGTGGAGAGCGAGGCGGTGCGGGTCACCGGCGCGACCAGCTATGCCGAGGCGACCAGGAGCTCGACCTTGCGGCAGAGGATCCAGGAGGCCGTCGACAAGGTGAACGCCACCGTCCCCTCCTACGAGACCATCAAGCGGTTCACGGTGCTGGAGCAGGACTTCTCGCAGGAGTCGGGCGAGCTGACCCCCACCCTGAAGGTGAAGAGGAAGGTGGCGACCTCCAAGTTCAAGAAGGAGATCGACGCCATGTACGACGGGGAGAGCACTGATTAAGGGCCGCTGATCGGCAACCCGGGGGCGGTTTGGGTATGCTCGCCGCCCCCGGAGGATCCATGGCTACCTCACGTCGTGCCTTTCTCGCCCTCAACGGGGCGGCGCTGGGCGCATCGCTCGTTCCCGGCAAGCTGCTCGCGGCGGTGGAGAAGCATTCGCCGCCCATGCCCAGGCTGGACGACTGGGCGAAGGTGCGCGCGCAGTTTCGCCTCTCCCGGGATCACGTGAACCTGGCGGGTTTCTACATCGCCTCGCACCCGGCGCCGGTGCGGGCGGCCATCGACGCCTGGCGGCTGGCGCTGGACGAGGACCCGTTCCTGGTGGTGGAGCGGAGCATGTTCGAGTCGGAGGCGGAGAATGCCCAACGCAAAGTGCGCCTGGAGGTGGCCGCCTACCTCGGGGGCAAGGAGGAGGAGGTCGCGCTCACCCCCAACACCACCACCGGGCTGGCCCTCGTCTACCACGGGCTGCCGCTGAAGCCCGGGCAGGAGGTGCTGGTGACGGCGCACGACCACGTGGTGCACCACGAGGCCGTCCGCCTCTCCACCGCCCGCAACGGCGCCTCCTGGCGCCGGTTCGCGCTCTTCGAGGAGGCGGCCACTGCCACCGTCGCGGGCATCGTCTCCCGGGTGAAGGAGAACATCCGGCCGCAGACCCGGGTGCTGGGGATCACCTGGGTGCACTCCGCCACCGGGATGCGCCTGCCGGTGCGGCAGATCGCCCAGGCGGTGCAGGAGGCGAACCAGGGGCGTGCCGAGGAGGACCGGGTGCTGCTGGTGGTGGACGGCGTGCACGGCCTGGGGGCGGTGGACGAGACGGTGGCGGCGATGGGCTGCGACTTCTTCTGCGCCGGGACGCACAAGTGGATGTTCGCCCCCCGCGGCACCGGCATCGTCTGGGCCAAGGCCGCGAGCTGGGCGCGGCTGCAGTCTTTGATCCCCTCCTTCTCCGATCTCGAGCTCTACGAAGCCTGGCAGGACGAGCGCCCGCCGAAGGGACCGAACAACGCCAACCGCGTCAGCCCCGGCGGCTTCCTCGCCTACGAGCACCAGTGGGCCATGGGCGCCGCTTTCCGCATGCACCAGCAGATCGGCCGGGCCCGTGTGGCCGCCCGCGTCCGCGAGCTGAACGGCCGCTGCAAGGAGGGCCTC
>DATKAG010000541.1:0-35040 GCA_035498355.1 Myxococcales bacterium
AGGGGGCGAACACCTCGATCATCTTGCGGGCCAGCCCCCGGGCGTCGTCGAAGAAGCCGGAGTTGGCCATCGGCTGGCCGCAGCACGTTTGCGCCTCGGGAAAATGGACTGTGGCCCCGTAGCGCTCGAGCAGCGCGGCGGTGGCAAGGCCGACCTGCGGGTAGAGCTGATCGACGTAGCAGGGGACGAAGAGCGCGACGTCCATGCCGCGCGATTCTAGATCATCCGGGACTCGCGCCTCAGGCCGTCAGATCGCCCGGGCGTTCTCCGCTCGCGAGCCGCACGCAAGAGGAGCATCGCCCCGAGTCAGCCGGCGCAGAAGAGCCGCCCCGCCCAGGGCGCCGGCGATGCGGTCGCCGGGCTTCGTCCAGCGCGTTCTTCTCCTTCCGTGCAGGCTCGCCACCGGACCAATCTGGCGACCCCGGGGCGGCGCGCATGGCGGCGCACGCAAAGTTTGCGCGGTTCCGGGCGCAGAGAGCGGAAAATCTGCTGGCCCCGCGATTGCTGCGCCAAGGACCGTGGCCGAGGGCCGGCAGATCGAGATCCGCGGCATCGTCCAGGGCGTCGGCTTCCGGCCCTGGGTGTACCGGGTCGCTCGCGACCTGGGTGTGGCGGGCCGGGTGCTGAACGACGCGTCGGGCGTGAGGATCGAGGCGTTCGCTTCGGCCGCGACCCTCGATCGCTTCGTCGAACGGCTGCAGGCGGATGCGCCGCCGGCGGCGCGCATCCAGTCTCTCAGCGTCCGGGCCATCGCGCCCCAGGCGCCGGCGGAGTTCGTCATCGCTCCCAGCGCCGGGTCCAGCGAGCGCCGCGTCTCCATCCCCAGCGACCTGGCCACCTGCCCCGACTGCCTGAGCGAGATCTTCGATCCTCGCGACCGGCGCTACCGCTACCCGTTCACCAACTGCACCAACTGCGGCCCCCGCTTCACCATCGCCAGGGACGTCCCCTACGACCGGCCGGCGACCACCATGGCGCCGTTCCGCATGTGCCCGGAGTGCGCCCGCGAATACGCCGACCCCGGCGACCGCCGCTTCCACGCGCAGCCCAACGCCTGTCCCGCCTGCGGCCCGCGGTTGCGCGCGGTGCCCGATGCCCCCGACCCGCTCGCCGCCGCCCGGAAAGCCCTGCGGCGCGGGGAGATCGTCGCCGTCAAGGGCATCGGCGGGTTCCACCTCGCCTGCGACGCCGCCTCGCCCGCTGCCGTCCAGCGCCTGCGCGAGCGGAAGCGGCGCGAGGAACGGCCCTTCGCGGTGATGGCGCGCGACCTTTCGCAGGCGCGCGGCCTTTCGGATCTGGCGCCGGAGGAGGAGGCCCTGCTGCTCTCGCCGGAGCGGCCCATCGTCCTGGTCCGCCGGCGGCCGGACGCCGCGCTCGCCGATTGCGTCGCCCCGGGCAGCCCGCTGCTGGGCCTGATGCTGGCCTATTCGCCGCTGCACCACCTGCTCCTGGCGGACTTCGGCGGCCCGCTGGTGATGACCTCGGCCAACCTGAGCGAGGAGCCCATCTGCTACCGCGACGGCGAGGCGGCGGAGCGGCTGGGCGGGATCTTCGACCTGCTCCTCTTGCACGACCGGGAGATCGAGACCCGCTGCGACGACTCCATCGTCCGGCTGATCGCCTCCGCGCCCTCGGTCCTGCGCCGCTCGCGCGGCTACGTCCCCCGCGCCATCGCCCTCCGCCGGCCCGTCCCCCGCCCCATCCTCGCCGTGGGCGCCGATCTGAAGAACACCTTCTGCGTCGCGGCCGGCGACCAGGCCTTCCTCGGGCCGCACATCGGAGATCTGGGGAGCGCCGAGACCTGGCGCTCGCTGCGCACCTCCGTCGAGCGGATGCTGAGCTTCCTGGAAGTCGAGCCGCAGGTGGTGGTGCACGACCTGCACCCGGACTCCGTGGCCGCGGCCTACGCGCGCACCAGGTCCGAGCCGCGCCTCGCGGTCCAGCACCACCACGCGCACGTGGCGAGCGCCATGGCCGAGCACGGCCTCGAGGGCCCGGTGATCGGGGTGGCGTACGACGGGACGGGATACGGCACCGACGGGTCGATGTGGGGCGGGGAGGTGCTCCTCGCCACCGCCCGCGACTACCGGAGGGTGGCGACCCTGCGGCCCATCCGCCTGGCGGGCGGAGATCGGGCCATCCGGGACGTGTGGCGGATCGCGCTGGCGGCCCTGGACGACGCCTTCGCCGGCGCTCCGCCGCTCCAGGCGCTGCCGCTGTTCCGGAAAGTGAACCCCGGCGAAGTGGCGGCCGTGCGGCAGATGATCGCCCGGGACGTGAATGCGCCGCTGGCGCGCGGGGTGGGGCGCTGGTTCGACGCCGCCTCCGCCATCGGCCTCGGCCGGACGCGGACGACTTTCGAGGGGCAGGCAGCCCTGGAATGGGATACCGCCTCGAACACCGCCCCGAGCGGAGCTCGGGGCGGAAGGTACCCCTACGAAGTCCTGGAATCGCACGATCTCATCGAGTTGGATCTCCGCCCCCTCATCCGCGAGCTCACCAACGACACCATCCGCGGAAGACCCGCCCGCGAGATGTCCGCCTCCTTCCACGACTCCCTCTCCGCCGCCACCGCCGACCTGGTCCGCGAGACCGTCCGCCGCCACGGCAAGCACCCCGTGGTGCTCACCGGCGGCTGCTTCCAGAACGCCCGCCTCGCGGAAACCATCTTCTCCCTGCTCACCCCGGAGCTGGAAGTCTTCCTCCACCGCGACGTCCCCTGCGGCGACGGCGGCATCGCCCTCGGCCAGGCGCTGATCGCCGCAGTGCAATAAGACAATCATTCTCGCAATCCTTTCGCGGCCGCCTGCGCTTCGCCGAAGGCATTGCGCCCGCGCGCAACCAATCGCCTGCATCCACCCTCTGCAATCTGGACCTCATCGCTCCGGTTCAGCCCTTGCAGCCCCGGCGCGCATCTCCAAAGGAGCAGCCATGCCACAGCGGAAGCTGATCGAGCGGCTGGAGGCCAAAGGCCTCAGCAGGCGTGACTTCATGCGCACCGCCACCATGGCGGGTGCGGCCCTGGGCCTCGCGCCCACCTTCGCGGCCGAAGCGGCCCAGGCCAAGCGGAAGCCCTCGGTGATCTGGCTGCACTTCCAGGAGTGCACCGGCTGCACCGAGACGCTCTTGCGGCCCGCGCACCCGGACGTCGCCGAGGTGATCCTGGAGACCATCTCGCTCGACTACCACGAGACCCTCTTCGCCGCGGCCGGCCACCAGATCGAGGCGGCGCTGAAGACGGCGATGAAGGAGAACGCCGGCAAGTACATCTGCGTGGTGGAGGGGGCGATCCCGGCCAAGGACAACGGGATCTACTGCAAGATCGCGGGCAAGACCGCGCTGCAGCTCCTGGACGAAGTGGCGGGGAACGCGGCGGCGGTGATCGCGCTGGGCTCCTGCGCCTCCTTCGGCGGGGTGGCCGCGGCCGAGCCCAACCCCACGGGCGCCGCGGGCGTCCCCCAGCTCTTCAGCAAGAAGCCCGTGGTGTCGCTGCCCGGCTGCCCGGCGAACCCCTACAACCTGCTGGGCGTCGTCCTGCAGTTCGTCACCTACGGCACCCTCCCCAGGCTGGACGGGCTGGGCCGGCCGATCTTCGCCTACGGGCGCACCATCCACGAGGACTGCCCGCGGCGGCCGCACTTCGACGCCGGCCGGTTCGCCGAGGCCTTCGGCGACGAGGGCCACCGCCAGGGCTTCTGCCTCTACAAGATCGGCTGCAAGGGCCCGGTCACCCACGCCAACTGCTCGCTCAAGTACTTCTGCGAAGTGGACGGCGCCTGGCCCATCGGCATCGGCCATCCCTGCGCGGGCTGCACGGAGAAGGAGTTCGCCTTCCGCCGGCCGATGTTCGAGACCGTCCCCATCGAGCGGCCCACGCCGCCCGACACCTACCCGCCCATCGTCACCGAGCACGGCCACCCCAGCCCGATCGCCATCGGCTTCGGCGGGGCGGTGGTGGGCGCGGCCATCGGCGCGGGCGTGATGACCGCGAAGAAGCTCTCCGCGGAGGCGAAGAAGGACGGGTCGGGGCCCTCGAAGGAGGCGTGACATGGATCGCCGCAACCTGCTCAAGGTGATCTTCGCCGGAGGGGCGGCGGCGGCCCTCCCGGCTGCCGCCCGCAACCAGCGGACCGCCGCTCCCGACTCGGTGGGGATGCTCTTCGACTCCACCTACTGCATCGGCTGCAAGGCCTGCGTGGTGGCCTGCCGCGAGGCCCAGGGGCTGGCGCCGGAGCCGAAGGACGGCATGCACGACGTCCAGACCGAGCTCGACGGGCAGACCAAGAACGTCATCAAGCTCTGGAAGGACGAGAAGAACCCCGCCGTTTTCGCCTACGTGAAGCAGCAGTGCATGCACTGCATCGACCCGGGCTGCGTCTCCGTCTGCATGCTGGGCGCCTTGAAGAAGACGGCCGCCGGCCCGGTGACCTACGACAAGGACACCTGCATCGGGTGCCGCTACTGCCAGGTGGCCTGCCCCTTCAACGTCCCCAAGTTCCAGTGGAGCTCGCCCACCCCGCAGATCGTCAAGTGCGACCTCTGCCAGTCGCGCATCGCCCGGGGCGCCACCCAGCCGGCCTGCACCGAGGTCTGCCCGCGCAAGGCCGTCATCTACGGCAAGCGCGCGGACCTGCTCGAGGAGGCGCACCGCCGCCTGGCGGCCCACCCGAGCTTCTACGTGGACAAGGTGTACGGCGAGGACGACCTGGGCGGCACCAGCGTGCTGTACCTGGCCTCGGTCCCCTTCACCAAGCTCGGCTTCCCCGAGAAGGGCAAGCGGTCCGGGCCCTCGATCACCGAGTCGGTCCAGCACGGCGTCTACCAGGGCTTCCTCACCCCGGCCATCCTCTACGCCGGCCTGGCCGCCGTGGTGATCCGCAACCGCAAGAAGGACAAGGAGGCTGACGAATGAACCGGGCAGCTCCCCTCGGCGGTCGCATCTTCACGCCCCGCTTCAACGTCCTGCTGGCGCTGGGCGGGCTGGCGATCGCCATCCTCATCTGGCGCTTCATCGTCGGCCTGGGCCCCACCACCGGGATGAACGACGGCTACCCGTGGGGCGTCTGGATCGCCTTCGACGTGGTCACCGGCACGGCCATCGCCTGCGGCGGCTACGCGATGGCGCTGATGGTCTACATCTTCAACAAGGGGCAGTACCACAAGCTCGTCCGGCCCGCGCTGCTCACCACCGCCCTCGGCTACAGCGTGGCCGGCGCCTCGGTGTTCGTGGACATCGGCCGCTGGTGGAACGCCTGGAAGGTGCCGAGCTTCTTCTGGGCCTGGAACTTCAACTCGGCGCTGCTGGAAGTGGCGCTCTGCATCATGAGCTACATCATCGTGGCCTGGATCGAGCTCTCGCCCTCGTTCCTGCCCAAGCGGTTCGTCGTCTACCTGGAGAAGGCGCTCCCCTTCCTCATCGCCCTGGGGATCCTGCTCCCCACCATGCACCAGAGCTCCTTGGGGTCCCTGATGATGGTGGCGGTCACCAAGGTGCACCCGCTCTGGCACAGCCAGCTCTTGCCCCTGCTCTTCCTGATCAGCGTCATCGGCATGGGCTACGCCGGCGCCGTCCTCGAGGCCACCGTTTCCGGGAGGGTCTTCCGCCTGGAGTCCGAGACGCACCTGCTCTCGAAGATCGGCAAGGCGGTCTCGTTCTGCTACCTCGCCTTCCTCGTCCTCCGCGTCGGCGGGCTGGCCCTGAACGGCTTCCCCGGCTTCGGCGCCAACGGGATGAGCCTGCTCTTCCTCGCCGAGTTGGCCCTCTTCGCCGTCCCCGCCTGGCTCCTGCTGGACGAGCAGCGCATGCGCAACCCCGGCCAGCTCTTCCTGGCGGCGATGCTCGCCATCCTGGCCGGCGCGGTCTACCGGTTCGACGTCTACCTGGTCGCCTTCGATCCCGGCTCGAACTGGCACTACTTCCCCAGCATCCCGGAGATGCTGGTCACCATCGGTTTCGTGTCGCTCGAGATCGCGGCCTACACGCTGGCCGTGAAGCTGTTCCCGATCCTGAGCCCCGCGAGGAGCACGCCATGACGCGCGTTACCATCGATCCCGTCACTCGTATCGAAGGCCACCTCCGCATCGACGTGGAGGTGGAGAACGGCAAGGTCAAGGACGCCTGGTCTTCGGGGCAGATGTGGCGGGGCATCGAGCTGATCCTCAAGGGCCGCGATCCGCGCGAGGCCTGGTTCTTCACCCAGCGCATCTGCGGGGTGTGCACCACCGTGCACGCCATCGCCTCGGTGCGGGCGGTGGAGAACGCCCTGGGCCTGGAGGTGCCGCTCAACGCCCAGTACATCCGCAACCTGATCGTCGCCGCTCACGCGCTGCACGACCACGTGGTCCACTTCTACCACCTCAGCGCCCTCGACTGGGTGGACGTGGTGAGCGCGCTCAAGGCCGATCCGGCCAAGGCCGCCGCCCTGGGCGAGAGCCTCTCTCCCTGGCCGGGCAACTCCCGCCGCCAGCTGGAGGCGGTGAAGAAGAAGCTGGAGGGCTTCGTCGCCGGCGGGCAGCTGGGCATCTTCACCAACGGCTACTGGGGCCACCCGGCGATGAAGCTGCCGCCGGAAGTGAACCTGCTGGCCGTCGCCCACTACCTGCAGGCGCTCGACTACCAGCGCCGGGCCAACCAGGTGGTGGCGGTCCTCGGGGGCAAGACGCCCAACATCCAGAACCTGGCGGTGGGGGGCGTGGCCAACGCCATCAACCTCGACAACCAGGCGACGCTGAACATGGAGAAGCTGGTCCACGTCCGCGACCTGTTGCGCGAGGTGCAGCAGTTCGTCGAGCAGGTCTACGTCCCGGACGTCTGCGCAATCGGGGCCATGTACCCGGAGTGGCTGGGCTATGGGGCGGGCGTGCGCAACTACCTCGCCGTCCCCGACATGCCGCTGGACACCAAGGGCGAGAAGTTCGACATGCCCGGCGGGACCATCTTCGCCGGCAACATCGCCGGGGTGAAGCCCATTTCCTCCTTCCACGACGAGTACTTCCGCGACAACGTGGCCGAGAGCGTGGCCCACGCCTGGTACGAGGGCGCCGCCGAGCTGCACCCCTACGAGGGAGAGACGAAGCCGCAGTACACGGACTTCGACGCCAAGGGGAAGTACAGCTGGTGCAAGGCGCCCCGCTTCCAGGGCAAGCCCATGCAGGTGGGGCCCTCCGCCGAGGTGCTGGTGGCCTTCGCCCAGGGGCACGAGCCGACGAAGCGCTGGGCCACCAAGGTGCTGGACACCGCGGGGAGCATCGCCAAGGTGAAGCTGACGCCGGCGGTGCTGGAGAGCACCCTGGGCCGCCACGCGGCGCGGGCGGTGCGCTGCGCGGTGCTGGCCGAGCTGGCGCTGAAGCACTGGCAGCTCCTGGTGGACAACGTGGGCAAGGGCGACACGGCCATCTTCAACGCCCCGAAGTTCCCCAAGGGCGAGATCCGGGGCTTCGGCTTCCACGAGGCGCCGCGCGGAACCCTCTCCCACTGGACGGTGATCGCCGACGGCAAGATCAAGAACTACCAGGCGGTGGTGCCCTCCACCTGGAACGCCGGCCCCCGCGACGCCAAGGGCCAGCCCGGGCCGTACGAGGCCTCGCTGATCGGCAACCCGGTGGCGGACCCGGAGAAGCCGCTGGAGGCGCTGCGCACCATCCACTCCTTCGACCCGTGCCTGGCCTGCGCCGTGCACACGGTGGACGCGGAAGGGCGCGAGATCGCGCGGGTGAAGGTGCTGTGAACCGCATTTGCCTGATGGGCGTCGGGAACGTGCTGATGCACGACGACGCCCTCGGGCCGTACGTGCTCGAGTCGCTGAAGGCGAAGGTGGAGCTGCCCCTTGAGGTGACGGTGTTCGACGCCGGCACTCCCGGCCTCGACCTCACCCTCTTCCTCGTCGAATTCGACGCCCTGATCGCGGTCGACGCCCTCAAGGGGGCGGGCGCGCCGGGCGAGGTGCGCACGTACAGGCGCGACCAGCTCCTCGAAGGCGCCTTGCCCATCACCCTGAGCCCGCACGAGCCGACGCTGCGCGAGGCGCTGATGCGGATGGGGCTCATGGGCCAGGGGCCGCGGGAGGTCTTCCTGGTGGGCGCCATCCCCGGCGAGGTGAGCACTGGCGTCGGCCTTTCCCCGGCGGTGCGCGCCGCGGTGCCGGAGATCGAGCAGCACATCCTGCGCGAGCTTTCGCGGTTGGGCGCAAGGGTTGCGCAACGGGCTTCCCGCCAACAGCCCGACCACTGGTGGGAGCGCCCCGCGGCCTAGGCTCCGGCCGCGATTTTTCGGCGCGAAGACTGCAAGAGCTGCGGCCATGTGCCTCGGGGTGCCCGGCAAGGTCCTCTCGGTAGCGGGGATGAGCGCGGAAGTCGACTTCTTCGGCGTCCGCCGCCAGGTGCGCCTGGACATCGTCGACGCCCCCGTCGCGCCCGGCGATTACGTGCTCAACCACGTCGGGTTCGCCATCCACCGCATTCCCGAGGAGGAGATCGGCGAGACCCTGGCGCTCTTCGACACCATCCTGCGCGAGGCGCAGCCGCAGGACCTGATGGCGGCGGACGTGCGCGGGGAGATCGAGGCGACGGATGCAGCCCGGAAATGATCCGCGCGTCCGCGAGCTGAAGTTCCGCGATCCCGAGCGGGCGCGCCGGTTGACCGCTGCGCTCCGGCAGGCCGCGGAGGACATCGGCCGGCCGGCGAGCGTGATGCACGTCTGCGGCAGCCACGAGCAGGCCATCGCCCGTTTCGGGCTGCGCGCCGCCTTTCCCACGAGCCTGAACGTGATCATGGGGCCCGGCTGCCCCGTCTGCATCACCGACGTGCCCGAGGTCGACGAGGGCGTCGCCCTGGCCCTGCAGGGCGTGCGCATCGCCACCTACGGGGACATGCTCAAGGTGCCGGGGACGGTGAAGTCGCTGGCCAGCGCCCAGGCCGAGGGCGCCCGCATCGACATCGTCTACAGCGTCGCCCAGGCCGTGCAGCTGGCGCGCTCCGTCTCCGAGGAAGTCTGCTTCTTCGCCACCGGCTTCGAGACCACCGCGGTGGCGACGGCGGCGGAGATCCTCGCCGGGCCGCCGGAGAACTTCTCCGTCCTCTCCGCGCACAAGTACATCCCGCCGGTGATGGAGATCGTCGCGGAGATGCCGGAGAACAAGGTCGAGGGCTTCCTCGCCGCCGGCCATGCCGCCTCGATCACCGGCTGGGGCGTGTTCGAGCCGTTCGCCGCCCGGCACGGGCTCCCCGTGGTCGTCGCCGGGTTCGAGCCGCTCGACATCCTCGCCGCGCTGGTCAAGCTCGTCGAGCTGGTGCGGGACGGGAGCCCCGGGGTCGTCAACATGTTCCCCCGCTGCGTGACGAAGGAGGGCAACCTCCCCGCGCAAGAGACGCTCTGGAAGGTCTTCCGGCCCCTGGGTGGCCGCTGGCGCGGGATCGCGCACGTCCCCAACGGGAACCTCAGGTTGCGCGACGAGTTCGCGCACCTCGACGCACGGCGCCGCTTCCGGATCGACCTGGCGCGCTTCTGGGACTACGCGCCCGCGGGCCTCGCCCAGCAGTGCATCTGCGGCGACATCATGGCGGGCATCAACTCGCCCACCGGCTGCGCCCTCTACGGCAAGCAGTGCACGCCGGAGAACCCGGTCGGCGCCTGCATGGTCTCCACCGAGGGCACCTGCCGCATCTGGCACCAGTACGGCGGGCTCCCCAACCTGCGCGAGGTGAAGGCATGAACCCGCTGCTCGGCGAGCGGGTCGCTCTCAAGCACGGCGCCGGCGGCCGGGCCATGCGCATGCTGATCGAGAGCATCTTCGTCGAAGGGCTGGCCGCCGAGGTCGACGGCGTGGGGCTGGCGGCGATGGACGACGGCGCCGCCCTGCGCGTCGGCGAGCAGTGGCTGATCCTCACCACCGACTCGCACGTGGTGCACCCCCGCTTCTTCCCCGGCGGGGACATCGGGCGCCTCTCCATCTCCGGCACCGTCAACGACCTGGCGATGATGGGCGCCACCGAGCCGCTGGGCCTCACCTGCGCGGTGGTGCTCGAGGAGGGCTTCCCCTTCTCCGAGCTGGAGAGGATCCGCGACTCGATGAAGGCGGCCGCCGCCGAGGCGGGCGCCCGGGTGGTCACCGGCGACACCAAGGTGATGCGCAAGGGCGAGGTGGACGGGATCGTCCTCAACACCACCGGAGTCGCCCTGACGGGCACGCTGGTGCGCGACTGCGACCTGCGGCCCGGCGACCGGATCATCGTCAGCGGCTCGATCGGCGACCACGGCTTCGCGGTGCTCGCCGCCCGCCACGGCCTCGACCTGCAGGGGGACCTGCGCAGCGACGTCGCGCCGGTCAACGGGGTCGTCCGGCTGGCGCTGCGCGCCGGGGGCGTCGTCGCCCTCAAGGATCCGACGCGGGGCGGGCTGGCGAGCACGCTGCACGAGCTGGCGGCGAAAAGCGGGGTGGGAATCCTGCTGGAGGAAGGGGCGATCCCCATCCACGGCGAGGTGCGGGCGGCCTCGGAGCTGCTGGGGATCGACCCGCTGCACGTCGCCAACGAAGGCAAGGCGGTGATCGGGGTGCGGCCGGAGAGCGCGGAGAAGGTGCTGGGCGCAATCCGCGAGCACCCGCTCGGCCGCGAGTCCGCCATCGTCGGCACCTGCCTCGACGACTGGAAGGGGAAGGTGATCCTCGATACCGGCTTCGGGAAACGGCTCGTGGCCGAGATCGAGGGCGAGCCCATGCCGCGGATCTGCTGATGAGCTTCATCCGCATCGAGCGCGAGGGAGCGGTGGGCACCCTGGTGATGGAGCGCCGGGAGCGCTTCAACGCCATGGACTGCGAGATGGCCCGCGACTTCCGCAAGGCCGGCTTGCAGCTCGCCCGCGACCCGGAGATCCGGGCGGTGGTGCTGCGCGGCTACCCGGGCGTCTTCTCGAGCGGAGCGGACCTCAAGTACATCCGCGGCGGCGGGGATCCGAAGGGGCTCGGGTACCTCTCCCCGCAGGCGCGCAGCGTGCCTCAGGGATACGGCGAGGTGTTCAAGCAGATCCTCGAATACCTGCACTCGACGATCTCCGAAATCCGCCGCAGCGCGAAGCCGTGGATCGCCGCGGTGGACGGGGTGGCCGCCGCGGGCGGATTCGGCATCGCGATGTGCTGCGACCTCGTCGTCGCCTCGGCGCGCTCGACCTTCGAGTGGGCGTATGGGAAGACCGCGCTCACCGGGGCGGAGAGCAGCACGTTCATGATCACCCGGCTGGTCGGCTTCCGCCGGGCGATGGAGCTGGCGCTGCTCAACCCCCGCCTGGACGCGGCGGGAGCGCTGGCGGCGGGCCTCCTGAACCGGGTCTTCCCCGACGATTCCTTCGACGCCGAGGTGAAGGCGCTGGCGGAGCGCGTGGCGGCGGGGCCCACCCGGTCGTTCGCGGTCACCAAGATGCTCCTCAACCAGGCGGCGGGCATCGACCGGCTCGACTTCCACCTGGACCAGGAGCTGGAGAACCTGGCCCGCAGCGCCGACAGCGAGGACTTTCGCGAGGGTCTCGACGCCTTCTTTGCCCGCCGGCCGGCGGCCTTCCGGGGGCGCTGATGCACGAGTACTCGCTGGTGCAGGCGCTGGTTTCCGACGTGGAGCGGCAGATGCGCGGCCGCGCCGGCGAGGTGCGCCGGGTGCGGGTGCGGGTGGGAGCGCTCTCGGGAGTCGATCCCGGGCTGTTCTCCACCGCGTACCAGACCTTCCGTCCCCAGACCGTCTGCGCCTCCGCGGAGCTGGAGCTCACCGGGGTGCCGGCGCGCTGGGCCTGCCCACGGTGCCGGCGGCAGATTGCCGCGGGAGAGCGCCTGCAGTGCTGCGGCGAGCCGGCCCGGCTGGTGGAGGGCGACGACCTGGTGCTGGAGCAGATCGAGCTGGAGGTGCCGTGAGCAAGGAGAGCGCAGCCATTGCGCCCATTTCGCGCTCCGCGGAGGACCCGCGGCTGGCCCGTCGATTGCTGATCCCGGAGGGAGGAGATTCCGCATGATGGCGCGCATTCCCCTGCTGGTGCTCGGCGTAGGCGATCCGCTCCGCCGCGACGACGGCCTCGGGCCGGCGGCCGTGGCGCTGCTCAGCCGCCGCTGGGAGGCCCCGGAGGGCGTGCGCGTGCTCGACGGCGGCACCTTGGGCGCGGACCTGCTTCCCTGGGTGGCCCGGGCGGACGCGCTCATCGTGGTGGACGCCGTGTACATCGACCAGCCCCCGGGAACGCTGGCCCGCATCGCGGAGCCCGGAGAGGTGCTGTACGCGGAGGCGGAGCGGTTGGGCCTGCAGCAGGCGGGCGACCTGGCCATGCCCGCCCGCCTGGCGCTTTTGGGGATCGTCCCCCAGGAGTCGGGGCCCGGGTTGCGCAGGTCGCGCTGCGTGGAGCAGGCGTTGCCGTCCCTGGTGGACCTGATCCTCGCCGAGGCGGCTTCGCTCGGCTTCCCCTTCACGGCTCTCTCGCGGCAAACCCAGCAAGCCTTCGTCCAATAGGAGCGAGCCATGTGCCAGGACTGCGGCTGCGGCGACAGCGAGCTCGTTCCCGTCGAAGTGCAGGAACGCCTCCTGGCCGCCAACGACCGGACGGCGGCGCACAACCGGGAGCACTTCGTGGAGCACGGCGTCCTGGCCCTGAACCTGATGGGCTCGCCGGGCTCGGGGAAGACGGCGCTCCTGGAGGCGACGGCGCGCTGGACGAAAGGGAGGCTGCGCCTGGGCGCGGTGAGCGGGGACCTGGAGACCGACCGCGACGCCGCCCGGCTGATCAAGGCCGGCATTCCCGCCCGCGCCATCACCACCGGCACCGCCTGCCACCTGGACGCCTCGCTGGTGCACCACGCGCTGCACGAGTTCCCCCTCGCCGGCCTGGACGTGTTCGCCATCGAGAACGTGGGCAACCTGGTCTGCCCCGCCATCTACGATCTGGGCCAGGCCGCGAACGTCGTGGTCCTCTCCGTCACCGAGGGGGAGGACAAGCCGCTCAAGTATCCCACCATGTTCCGCGCGGCCGACCTGGTGGTGCTCACCAAGCTCGACCTCTTGTCCCACCTCGACATCCGGGTGGAGGCCATCGAGGATGCCCTCGCCCGCGTGATGCCTTCGCCCCGCCTGATCGCCGTCTCGGCAAAGACCGGCGCGGGGATCGGGGACTGGCTGGAGTGGATCGCGCAGCGGCGGCAGAAGAAGGTGGCTTGATTTCACGGCGCTGGCTAAGACGCCACCGCCCTCCGCGACCTGGACGACACGCAGTCGATGCAGTACCTCGCCTCCGGGATCGCCCGCAGCCGCTGCCGTCCCACCGCGCCCCCGCAGCTCTGGCAGGTCCCGTACACGCCCTTGTCGATGCGCTCCAGCGCCGCCACCAGCTCGGAGAGCTCGCCGGTCTGCGCTCCCCGGATGGACTCCAGCACCTCGATGGGCGAACGATGGGCCGCGTGGTCGAGGATGTCGGGGTGGGCGGCTCCCTGGAGCTGCGCCTCCTCCTTGTCGACGCCGGCAATCAGCGCCTCGATGACCTTCTTCCGGTCGAGGAGCCGCTTGCGGGCCTCTTTCGCCATCTCGTCCATCGCCAGATGCCTCCGCAGCCAGCGATTACAAGAACGATGCCGCGCCGGATGGCAGGGTGACACAGCCCTTTTCCCGCATGGTTTGCGCCTCGGGGCGCAAAATCGAGCCCTTACGAGGAGAGGCGGGCCGCGGCGGCTGCGCCCGAGCGGGCCACGTCGGGCACGCCGACCCCGTCGTAGGCCGCGCCGGCCAGCTCCAGACCGGGGAATCCGGAGAGGAGCGAGCGGAGCTCGCGCACCCTCTCCCGGTGCCCCGGCGCGTACTGGGGAATGGCCTCGCTCCAGCGCACCACCCGGACGTACTCGGGGTCCTCGCGCACCCCCCAGGTGGCGCGCAGGTCCGCCATCACCTTGTCCACCAGCTCCGCGTCGGGAAGGGCGGCCCGCTCGGGGTGCCGGGCGCCGCCGCAGATGGCGGTGACCAGCGCCCGTCCCTGGGGAGCGCGGCCGGGGAGCATGCTGCTGGGGAGCAGGGTGCCCACGCCGTGCAGCGTGCCGTCGGCGTCGATCATCCCGAACCCGCGCGGGAGCCCGTCCTGGCGCAGGCCGAGGTGCACCACCGTCACCGGGGCGCAGCGCAAGGCCCCCGCCGCCTCGGCGAAAGCGGGCGCGAAGCTTTTCGCCAGCTCGGCGGCGGCGGCGGCGGGAACCGCCAGCACCACGCCGTCGAAGCGATATCCCTCGACGATCCAGGTCTTCCCTTCCGGCTCGACCGCCCTCACCCGCGCGCCCAGGCGCACGCGTCCGTCCAGGGTGCGGGCCGCCGCTTCCGCCAGCATCCCCAGCCCCCCGCGCAGCGTCCAGATCCCGCTCCTCGGCCCCTTCTCCCGGCGAAAGGCGTTGACGATCAGCGAGCCCTTCTCGCCCAGCGCTCCCAGCGCGGGGAAGGCGTCCCGCGCGGAGAGCGCGTCCGGGTCCCCGGCGTAGACGCCGGCGCTCATCACCTTCGCCGCCAGGCCTCCGGCGCGCTTGCCCAGGCGGCGCTCGAGGAATGCGCGCAAGGGAACGTCCTCGCGCAGGGGCTTCGCGAAGAGCGGCTCGAGCAGCGCCCGGCCCAGGCCGGCGCGGGCGAGCAGCGGCAGGCTGGGCGCCTTGAGCACGCGCCCGTCCAGGTGCACCCAGCGGGTCATGGGCGGCGAGGGCTTCACCACCTCGTCGCGCAGCCCGCTCGCCTCCAGCAGCGAGTCGAGCGGCCGGGCGAGGAAGTTGGGGCCGTCCTCGGTCAGGTAGCCCCGCTCGGAGCGCGTGCCGACCTTGCCGCCGGCGCGGTCGGCGGCTTCGAAGACCACCGGATCGGCCCCGCGCCGGATCAGCTCGTGCGCCGCGGAAAGACCCGCGATTCCGCCCCCGATCACTGCCACTCGCATCGCCGACGTCCTCCTGACGCAATTCTTGCGCGCCGTGTTCCATCGCGCACTTCCTGCGCGCGACGCGCCTCGATGGCGGGTGTAGAGGCCCGGAAGCAATGGGCATTCCACGGCATGCTTCGTGAACTGTGACCGGGCATGTCCGCCTTTCCCCCCGTGACCGAAGAGCTGGTCCGCCGCTACGACGTCCCCGCCCCCCGGTATACGAGCTACCCGACCGCGCCGGAATGGTCGGAGCGGATCGGGCCGGCGGACCTGGCCAATGCGCTGCAAACCGCCGGCGCGCAAGGGCCTTCCGCGCCCCTCTCGCTCTACGTGCACATCCCCTTCTGCAAGGAGCGCTGCACCTTCTGCGGGTGCAACGTGGTCATCGCCCGCAACCAGCACACCGCCGACCGCTACATCGCCATGCTGGCCCGCGAGCTGGACAGCGTGGTGCAGCCGCTGGACGAGCGCAGGACGCTCTCCCAGGTGCACTACGGGGGCGGGACCCCCACCTTCCTCGACGAGAAGCAGCTCACCGCGCTCTGGCAGAGCATCACCCGGCGCTTCTCCATCGCTCCCGACGCGGAGGTGGCGGTGGAGGTGGACCCGGTGGTCACCACCCGCGGGCAGCTCGCGCTGTTGCGCTCGTTCGGGTTCAACCGCATCTCCCTGGGCGTGCAGGATCTCGACCCCACGGTGCAGAAGGCCATCGACCGCATCCAGACCGAGGAGGAGACGCGGGCGGTGCTGGAGTACGCGCGCGGCCTGGGGTACGGCGGGATCAACGTCGACCTGATCTACGGACTGCCCTACCAGACGCAACAGAGCTGGGCGGAGACGCTGCGCAAGGTCATCGCCATGCGCCCGGACCGCGCGGCCGTCTACGGCTTCGCTTACGTCCCTGAGCAGCGCACCAACCAGAAGCGGCTGCCGGTGGCGGGAATCCCCCGGGGGGCGGCGAAGCTCGACCTCTTCCGCACCGCCTGGGAGGCCTTCACGGAGGCGGGGTACCGGCCCATCGGGATGGACCACTTCGCCCTGCCGGAGGACGAGCTGTCCAAGGCGCAGGAGCGGCGCACGCTGACACGCAACTTCCAGGGGTATACGGTGAAGGCGGCGGGGGACGTGGTGGCCATCGGAGCTTCCGCCATCAGCGACGTGAGCGGGCTGTACGCGCAGAACGCGCGCGGCCTGCCGCACTACTACGCGGCCGTGGGCGAGGGCCGGCTGGCCACCGAGCGCGGGTTCCGCTGCAGCGACGACGACCGGCGGCGCCGGGGCATCATCAACAGCATCATGTGCAACTTCTGGGTGGACCTGGGGACGACGGCCGGGTGGGAGCGGGAGCTGGAGCGGCTTTCGGCGCTGGAGAAGGAAGGCCTCCTGACGGTGCGGGGCAGCGAGATCGAGCTGACGCCGCTGGGCCGGATCTTCGTGCGCAACGTGGCCTGCGTGTTCGACGCGTACCTGGGGCATGGCGAAAGGATCTTCTCGAGGGCGGTGTGATGAGCGACAAGGCCATCTACCTCTTTGGCGGCGGGGTGGCGGACGGGCGGGCGGAGCTGAAAGAGCTCCTGGGCGGAAAGGGCTCGGGCCTGGCGGAGATGGCCAGGCTGGGGGTCCCCGTGCCACCCGGCTTCACCATCACCACCGAGGTGTGCGCGGCCTTCCAGCAGGGCGGCGCCATCCCCGGGGCGGTGATCGCGGAGGTTCCCGGGGCGCTCGCACATCTGGAGAAGATCACCGGGCTGCGCTTCGGCGATCCTGCCGCGCCCTTGCTCGTCTCCGTCCGCTCGGGGGCGCGGGTGTCCATGCCCGGGATGATGGACACAGTGCTCGACCTCGGGCTCAACGACGTCACCGTCCGGGGCCTGGCCGCGCGCAGCGGCGAGCGGTTCGCCTGGGACTGCTACCGGCGGTTCGTCTGCATGTACGGCGGCGTGGTGCTGGGGCTGGGCGACGAGCCCTTCGACCGGATCTTCGAGGAAGTGAAGCGGGAGCGGCACGCGGCCACCGATTCCGATCTCGGCACCCGCGACCTGGCCGCGGTGGTGGAGAAGGCCAAGGCGTTCATCGAGGAGCGCACCGGCAAGCCCCTGCCTTTCGACCCGCGCGAGCAGCTCCTGCGGGCGGTGGAGGCGGTCTTCCGCTCCTGGGACAACCCGCGGGCGGTGGCCTACCGGGCCCTGCACCACATCCCCGGCGGCTGGGGCACCGCGGTCACGGTGCAGGCGATGGTGTTCGGCAACCTGGGCGACGACTCGGGGACCGGGGTGGTGTTCTCCCGGGATCCGGCCAGCGGAGAGAACGTCCTCTACGGGGAGTATCTCCAGGCCGCCCAGGGCGAGGACGTGGTGGCGGGCATCCGCACCCCGCTGCGCATCGCCGAGATGGAGCGGAAGTTCCCCGAGGCGTACCGCGGGCTGGTGGAGACGTTGCGCAAGCTGGAGAGGCACTTCCGCGACCTGCAGGACGTGGAGTTCACCGTCGAGCGTGGCCGGCTCTGGGTGCTGCAGTGCCGCTCGGGCAAGCGCACCGGGACTGCCGCGGTCCGCCTGGCGGTGGAGATGGTGGACGAGGGCCTGATCGACCGGCGCACCGCGGTCTCCCGCGTCGAGCCCCCGGCCCTGGAGCAGCTGCTGCGTCCGGTCTTCGACTTTGATGCGCGCGCGAAAGCGGAGGTGCTGGCGCGCGGCTTGCCCGCAGGTCCCGGTGCCGCCTCCGGCCGCGCCGTGTTCAACGCCGCCGAGGCGGAGTGGTCGGCCGGGCGGGGCGAGCGGGTGATCCTTGTCCGCGAGCAGACCAGCCCGGAGGACATCCGCGGAATGGCGGCGGCGGAGGGGCTGCTCACGCAGTTCGGCGGCATGACCTCGCACGCGGCGCTGGTCGCCCGGCAGATGGGCAAGGTGGCGGTGGTCGGCGTGGAGACGATGAAGATCGACGCGGAGGGCGCCCTGTTCGGCGCCCGCCGCCTCAAGCCCGGCGACTGGATCTCGCTGGACGGCAGCGCCGGCGAGGTGATCCTCGGCAAGCTGCCCACCCGCGAGTCGCAGGCGCTGCGGGGCCTGCTGGCGAAGGATTCCACCTCCCCGGTCGTGCGGCTGCTCTCCTGGGCGGACGAGCTGCGCAGGCTGGGAGTGCGCGCCAACGCCGATCAGGGCGACCAGGCCGCGTTGGCGGCGTCGCTGGGCGCCGAGGGCATCGGCCTCTGCCGGACGGAGCACATGTTCTTCGGCCCGGGGAAGATCGAGCCGATGCGGGAGATGATCCTGGCCCGCAGCGAGGGGGAGCGGCGGGTGGCGCTGGAGAAGCTCCTGCCCCTGCAGCGGGCCGACTTCGCGGCGATCTTCCGGGCGATGGGCGGGCACCACGTCACCATCCGCACCCTGGACCCGCCGCTGCACGAGTTCTTGCCCCACGACCCGGCGGGGATCGCCGAGGTGGCGCAGGCCAGCGGCCGCAGCGCGGAGGAAGTGGCGGCGCGGGTGGAGGAGCTGGCCGAGTCGAACCCCATGCTGGGGCTGCGGGGTTGCCGCCTGGGGATCTCCTGGCCGGAGATCACCGAGATGCAGGCGCTGGCCATCTTCGAGGCGGCCTGCGACGTGGCCCAGGAGGGGATCCCGGTCAGGCCCCAGGTGATGATCCCGCTGGCCGGCACCCGCGCGGAGCTGGAGCACCAGGGGAAGGTGGTGCGGGAGGCGGCGGAGCGCGTCTTCGCCCGCCGGGGGCGGAGGGTGGAGTGGAAGCTCGGGGCGATGATCGAGGTGCCCCGGGCGGCGCTGCTGGCGGGGGAGATCGCCGAGGTGTCGGAGTTCGTCTCCTTCGGCACCAACGACCTCACCCAGACGGTCTACGGACTCTCGCGCGACGACGTGGGGCCGGTGCTGGCGCGGTATCTCGAGCTGGGCATCTACCCGCAGGACCCGTTCGTCTCCCTGGACCCGGCGGGCGTGGGACAGCTGGTGCGGCTGGCGGTGGAGCGCGGCCGGGCGGTGCGGCCTTCGCTGGAGGTGGGCATCTGCGGCGAGCACGGCGGCGACCCGGCCTCCATCGCCCTCTGCCACGAGCTGGGCCTGGATTACGTCTCCTGCTCGCCCTCGCGCCTTCCGGTCGCGCGCCTGGCGGCGGCGCGGGCGGCCATCGCTTCACAACGAGGAGCAATCACAATGAAACGGATCCTGGTGGGAGTGGACGGTTCGATGGAGTCCCTGCAGGCGGCGCTTCTCGCCGCGAACCTCGCGCACCAGACGCACCGCACCATCGAGCTGGCCCACGTGCTGCCCGACGCGGTCCCCATGCCTCCGGAAGCCTTCTCCACCGAGCTGGCGGTCTGGAGGAAGGAGATGGCGGAAGAGGGCAACAAGTTGCTGCAGGAGATCCGCAGCCGCGTGGACCGCCCGGACACCGAGGTGCGCAGCACCCTGGTGGAGTCGGCCCGTCCCGCGGAAGCCCTGGCCGAGCTGGCCAAGGAGCCGGACATCGACCTGGTGGTGGTGGGCCACCGCGGCCGCAGCGTGGTCACCCGGGCGCTCCTGGGCAGCGTGGCGGACCGTTTGGTGCAGATCAGCCCCAAGCCGGTGCTGGTCGTCCGGTAGGCCCACCCGGCCAATTCGGCCGGGTGAACCAGTCGGCCGGGTGAACTGATTGTTGGCTGCTGAACAGCGGCATGCTCAAAAGGGGACCTCCCTGCGCAGCCGCTTCGCTGCCACAGATCAAGGTGTTCAGGCGTGCGGCCCCTCGCGGCTCACTCGCACCACCGCCGCGATTGCAACCAGCGCCACCGGCGTCAGGATGGCCGTCGTCACCCCGAAAGCCCATGCCCATCCCAGGCTCACGGCGGAAATACCCAGAAGCCCTCCCGCGAGCTCGCGGCGCGAGAGGCGTCCGCCGAGGATACCGAAGAAGCACGCGGGCCCCAGTGCCGCGGCCACCAGCGCGCCGAGCGGCGGCGCCTCCGGCACCGGCCCCGGCACGAGGATCCTCCGGAGCGGCACCCCCAAATGCGCCATGCCGGCGACATGGGCCGCCGGCGCCTCGCCCTCGCCGACCAGGATCATCCAGCCGTCCGCGGCTCCCAGCAGGTATCCGAAGGTGCCGGAGGCGGCCGCAAAGGCCGCCAGAAACAGGACCTTCCTGCCCAGGGCAAGTAATCCATTCGCCGCCTGCTTCACCATGCCCCCAAAAGAACACGGCGTGCGCGTCTTGCGACGCACACGCCGGTCATCTCCCGAGATGTCCGCCCCGGGTGCCGCTAGGCTGCCGGCGGCGCCTGCTGCGCGACTTCCGCCTGGTGCTGCCGGTCCAGCTGCGCGTACTCCTTCATCCGGTACTGGATCTTCCGGGCAGAAATCCCCAGCATGTCCGCCGCCCGCGAAGTCGATCCGCCCACCAGCTCCAGGGTGCGCAGGATGGCTTCCCGCTCGATCTCGTACAGCGTCGCCCCGGGGATCAGCGAACCGGCCTCGCGCCGGTCCGGCCGGGCGCCCCGCAGCGAAGGCGGCAGGTCGTCCGCGGTGATCTCCCGCCCCTGCGCCAGCACCACGGCCCGCTCGATGGCGTTCTCCAGCTCGCGCACGTTCCCCGGCCAGTCGTGGGCCAGGAGCGCGTTCAGCGTCCCGGGGCCCAGCCCTCGCACGTCCTTGCCGTAGAGGCGCGCGTACTTCTCGATGAAGTGCGAGGCGAGCGCGGGCAGGTCTCCCTTGCGCCGGCGCAGCGGGGGCAAAGTGACGGCGACCACGTTCAGCCGGTAGTACAGGTCCTCGCGGAACTTGCCCGCCTTCACCTCGGCGGCCAGGTCCCGGTTGGTGGCGGCCACCAGGCGGACGTCGACCTTCAGGGTCTGCGTCCCGCCTACCCTCTCGAACTCCTTGGTCTGCAGGACCCGCAGGAGCTTGATCTGCGTGGCCGCAGAGATCTCCCCGATCTCGTCCAGGAAGAGCGTCCCGCCGTCGGCCAGCTCGAAGCGGCCTTCCCTGCGCCCGATGGCGCCGGTGAAGGAGCCCCGCTCATGCCCGAAGAGCTCGCTCTCCAGCAGCGTCTCCGAGAGGGCCGCGCAGGACACCTTGACGAAGGGCTTGTCGCGCCGCGGGCTCTCCTCGTGCAGCGCGTGGGCGATGATCTCCTTGCCCGTCCCCGACTCGCCGAGGATGAGCACGGTGGCCTTGGTGGGGGCCGCCTGGCGCACGACGTCGTAGACCGCGCGCAGCTCGGGGGCATCGCCCACCAGGCCGTCCAGGCGGTACTGCTCGCGCACCCGGTCGCGCAGCGAGAGGGTCTCCCGCTGCAAGCGCCGCTTCTCCAGCGCCTTCTCCAGGAACACCAGCACCGCCTGCAGGTCGAGCGGCTTGGTGAGGTAGTTCTCGGCGCCGGCCTTCATCGCCTCCACCGCCGCTTGCACCGAGGCGAAGGCGGTCATCATCACGAAAGCGGCGTCGCTGCCCGCCTCCCGCGCCTTGCGGATGAGGGTGATGCCGTCCATCTTCGGCATCCGCATGTCGGTGAGCACTACGGCGGGGTCCAGCTCGGCGATCTTCGCCAGCGCCTCCTCGCCGTCTGCGGCCTCGGCGATTTCGTAACCCTCCTCGCCCAGAAGGGTTCGGAGCGCGGTTCGCGCGTTCTGCTCGTCATCGACGACGAGGATCCGTTCCTTCATTGCCATGGCCCCATCCTTCGCAAGTGTCGTGCCGCAGGTGGGGTCCCCGGCGGCTGGGGGAAGTGCCGCCAGGGGTGCCCCAAGCGCTCATTTCCCGAATGAGCGCACCAGCTTCACGAGGTTGTCGATCTCTTCGCCGGACAGCTTGTCCTTGTACCCTTCCATCTCACCCTTGTCGTTCTTCGCCCCGTTGCTGATGGCCGACTTGAGTTGATCGTCCGTCTTCGACTTCTGGAAGCCGGCGTCGGCGTAGTTGGGAATGCCCAGCTTCTTCCCCTGGTCCGTCTCGGCCTTGCCGTCGGCGCCATGACAGGAGGCGCACTTCGCCTTCCAGTTGCGCTCCGTCTTCTTGTCCACCTGCGCTCGCGCAGCTAGCGGGAGGGCGAGGGAGAGAATGGCGAGAATCATCTTCTTCACGGGCTTTTCTCCTTGAGGAGTCAGTGGAACAGCGGTGCGCAGGCCAGACCGATGAGGATGGCGCCCATCCAGACGAGCAGGAACGCTGTTGCCCGGGAACGCGGATTGGGCCTCGCCGTCGATGGACGCATACGAAAGCCTCCTTTACGACGTCTGCGTGTTGAGCAAGACGCATGCCCCTCTGCCGTCGAGCGTCAAGACGAGGTTTGCACGCACGAAAT
This sequence comes from Myxococcales bacterium, assembly GCA_035498355.1. Taxonomy (GTDB): domain Bacteria; phylum Myxococcota; class Myxococcia; order Myxococcales; family 40CM-4-68-19; genus 40CM-4-68-19. The sequence continues at coordinate 22,197 of DATKAG010000541.1, forward strand.
GCACAGCGGAATGCCGCAAATCCCCCCTCTGCGCAGGGATTGCGCCTCCTCGACTGCGCAGGGCTTTCGCATCGGGCCAGGAGTTGCTCGAGGCCCTGCCGTCGGAAGGACGGCGCGCTGGAACGAGCTGGCAGAGCTACCGGACCACCGTCACCGGCTTGCTGCAGATCTGCACCAGCCGATCAGCCACGCTGCCGGTGAGGAAGCGCGAGATCGCTCCCCGCCCGCGGTGCCCGACCACCACCAGGTCCACGTCACCGATCTTCGCCTGCTCCGCCAGCGCCTCGGCGGGAGGTCCGCTCAGCACCGCCGTCTCTACCCGCACGCCCGGCCGGGCCGCGCCCGCGGCCGCTTCCTTGAGGGCGCCCGCGCAGCGCACCTTCTCTTGCGCCTCCCACTGGGCCACCTTGAGCTGCAGTTCGGGAGCGCCGAACGCTTCCTGGAAGTAGACCGACGTGGCGATCGTCAGCTGGCAGTTGAGAGCCTGCGCAAGGTCGGCGGCGAAGCCCACCGCCACCCGCGACTCGTTGGAGCCGTCATATCCGGCCAGAATCCGCTTCATGGTACACCTCCGGTGCAGAAGTGTTCATAAAGCATGCCGCCTCCATCCTCGCGACTTGTCGAAGCAGCAATCGCAGGAACTGCAACCACGGGGGGCGCATCGCGCACCCGCGCCTTTTCGGCCACCCGAATCTCGCCCGACGCATTTGCAGCGGCCTTCCCGTCGAGGGGCGCAACTCTTGCGCCCCCTCGTGAAGGCGCAGGGAAAGGCCCTCCGCGGCTCGCCCCTTGCAGTTTCTACGACAGAGGAGGCGCACATGACCCACGAGGAGCGTCGGCAAACCCTGCACTCCCAGCACCAGCAGCTCCGCACGGTCATCGCCGGCGTCCGGGAAGCCGCCCTGGACATCGTCGGCCGGGAAGGCGGCGACTCCACCGGCCTGCGCATGCGCATCTCCGTGCTCCGCGACGACCTCGAGCGCCACCTTGCCACCGAGGAGGCGCTCCTCGGTCCGGTGCTGGAGCGGATCGACGCCTGGGGGCCCGTCCGCCTCGACCTCCTGCGCGCCGAGCATGCGCACCAGCGGGCCGTCCTCAGCCTGCTGCGCTCCGACCGCGCCGCCGCCTTGCCCTCGCTGGGCCTGGCGCGCAGGGTGCTGGCGCTGCTGGACGACATCTGCGCGGACATGGACGCCGAGGACCGCGATCTGCTCGACCCCAGGGTCCTGCGCGACGACCTCATCCAGCTGGACGCCAGCGACGCATGAGGAGCCAGCGGCCACCCCGATCCAGGGCGCCTCGCGCCAAGGTAGACTGATTCGATGCCCAAGGAACGCATCCTCGTCGTCGACGACGAGCAGAACGCCCGCTCTGCGCTCCGCCTCATCCTCAGCGAGGAAGGCTACGAGATCGCCGAGGCCGAGGACGGAGAGGCCGCGCTGGCCCGGCTGGAGGAGTTCGCCCCCGCCGTGGTGCTGGCGGACGTGCGCATGCCCAGGATGGACGGGCTGACCCTGCTGCGCACCGCCAAGGAGCGGGGGAGCGACGCCATCTTCATCATGATGACCGCCTTCGGCACGGTGGAGGCGGCGGTGGAGGCGATGCGCGCCGGCGCGGAGAACTTCCTCACCAAGCCGCTGGACGTGAACTCGGTGCTGGTCTTCCTGCAGAAGGCGTTGGAGAAGCGCAAGCTGGTGCGCGAGTCGCAGGCGCTGCGGGAGCGGGTGCGGGAGCGCTACCGGATCAGCGGCATGGTGGGCGAGGCCCCCGAGCTGCAGGCCGTCTACCAGGTGGTGAAGCAGGCCGCGCCCACCCGGGCCACCGTGCTCATCCTGGGCGAGTCCGGCACCGGCAAGGAGCTGATCGCCCAGGCGGTGCACGAGGAGAGCGACCGGGCGCAGAAGCCGTTCGTCAAGGTGAGCTGCGCGGCCCTCTCCGAGACCCTGCTGGAGAGCGAGCTGTTCGGGCACGAGAAGGGCTCCTTCACCGGGGCGATTGCGCGCAAGGAGGGCCGCTTCGAGCTGGCCGACGGCGGGACGCTCTTCCTCGACGAGATCGGCGAGATCACCCCTTCCACCCAGGTGAAGCTCTTGCGGGCCCTGCAGACCCGGGAGTTCGAGCGGGTGGGCGGGACGCAGACCATCAAGGTGGACGTCCGCCTGGTGGCCGCCACCAACCGCGACCTGGTGGCGGAGGTGAAGGCAGGGAAGTTCCGCGAGGACCTCTTCTACCGGCTGAACGTGGTGGCGGTGACGCTGCCGCCCCTGCGGCGGCGCAAGGGCGACATCCCCGCCCTGGTGAGCCACTTCGTGGAGAAGTACGCGGCCAACTACGGCAAGGAGGTGAAGGGCCTCGCTCCCGGCACCCTCAACGCCCTGCTCGCCTACGACTGGCCGGGCAACGTCCGCGAGTTGGAGAACGCGGTGGAGCGCGCGGTGGTGCTCTGCAAGGGCCGGGAGCTGACTGCGGACGATCTCCCGCCCACCATGCAGGGGCCTCGCCCCGCCGGCCGCGACGCCAACAGCCTCATCCCCGGGGCCACCATGGCGGAGATCGAGCGGGAGGCCATCCTCCGCACCATGGAGATGGTGGGCGGCTCCACCGCCAAGGCGGCGGACATGCTGGGCATCTCCATCCGCAAGATCCAGTACCGGCTGAAGGAGTATTCGGGCGAGGTGCCCCCGCACACGGGCGATCACGAGCCCGAGGCATAGCCGCCCTTCAAGCTCTCGGCAGGCGGACCCAGAAGCGGGCCCCGCCCAGCGGCGACTTCTCGTACCCGATCGAGCCGCCGTGCTGGATGACGATGGCGTGCACGATGGGCAGGCCCAGCCCGGAGCCGGACGCCTTGGTGGTGAAGAAGGGCTCGAAGATCCGCTCGGCGTTCTCCGGGGGGATACCCGGGCCGCTGTCGTCCACCGCCAGCACCACGTCCCGGTCCACCGCCCGGGCGGTGACCCGCACCCGGCCGCCCCTGGGGGCGGCCTCCAGGGCGTTGAGGGCCAGGTTCATCATCACCTGCCGCAGCCGCTCCGCGTCTCCCAGCACGGAGGGGAGGTCCGGCGCGATCTGCTGCTCGAGCGCGATCCCCCGGCGCTCCGCGTCGCCGCCCAGAAGCCCCAGCACGGCTTCCAGCACCCCCTGGACCTCCACCGGCCGCGCGTCCAGCTCCCGCGGCCGGGCGAACTGGAGGAAGTCCTCCAACAGGTGCTCCAGCCGGCGGATCTCGTCGCGCACCAGCCCCAGCGGCTCCAGCAGTGGGCCCTGCAGGTCCTCGGTCAGCTTGCAAATGCGCCGCTCCAGCACCGCGAGCTGCAGCCCGGCCGCGTTCAAGGGATTGCGGATTTCGTGGGAGATGCCCGCCGTCAACGTCCCCACCGCCGCCAGCTTCTCCGCCACTTGCGCCCGCCGGGCCAGCTCGCGCTTCTCCGCGTGCAGCCTCACCTGGCGCAGCGCCTGCTCGATGGTGAGGAGCAAGTCGGCGGTGCTGCAGGGCTTCACCAGGTAGGCGAAGGCGCCCGCCCGCACCGCTCCGATGGCCGTTTCCAGGGTGGCGAACCCGGTGAGGAGCACGATCTCGCCCCCGGGGGAGAGATCCTTGAGCTGCACCGCCAGCGCCGTGCCCGAGGCGTCGGGCAGGCGCAGGTCGACCAGGGCCACGTCGAACCCCGACCCGGCCTTCTCCAGCGCCTGGGCCGCCGAGGGCGCGACGGCCACCCGGTACTCCTCCTCCTCGAGGATCTGGCGCAGGTTGTCGAGCAGGGCGGTGTTGTCGTCCACCACCAGGATGCGGGCATCCTTGCTCAAAGGGCGCTCCTCTGCTGGTGGATGCGTTCGATGGTCCGCAGGAGCGCCCCGGTATCGAAGGGCTTGGCGAAGACCGTCGCCCCGCTCTCGCTCATCCCCTCGGCGAAAGCGGTGATGACGATCTGCGGCAGGTCGGGGAAGCGCCGGGCGAGCAGGTGCATCGCCTGGCCGTCGGGCCCTCCCGGGACCCGCCGGTCCACCAGGGCGAGGAAGGGGCGCACGTCGCCGAACCGCTCCGCGTCCGCGATGGAGCGCGCGGTCACCGCCGAGAAGCCGTGGTCGCGCAGGGTCTCGCAGAGGTTGTCGGCCAGGCCGGCGTCGTCCTCCACCAGCGCTACCAGCGCGTCGCGGCGGGCCGCCTGGAGCAGCTCCAGCAACCGGGGAACGGGGACGGGCTTGGGAAGGACCGCCAGGATTCCTTCGTTGCGGGCGGCCGCCAAGTCGTCATCGCCGGTGTAGGCCGTCACCACGATGGTGGGAAGCTGGGAATCGCCGCGGCGGATCTCGTGCACCAGCCGGGCGCCGCTCATCACCGGCATGCGCATGTCGGTGACCAGGGCGTCGAAGCGGCGCTCCCGGGCCGCACGCAGCGCCGCCTCGGCGCCGGGGGCGGTGACCACCTCGTGGCCGGCATCGCGCAGGATCTCCGCCAGGTTCTCCGCGAAGGCCGCGTTATCGTCCACCAGGAGGAACGTCTTCATGCGGCGGCCCTCGGCAGCCGGACCACGAAGCGCGCGCCCAGGCTGCCGGGAGCATAACCGATGGTGCCACCGTGCCGCTCGACGATGCGCTTGACCAGGGCCAGGCCCAGCCCGATGCCCTTGGCCTTGGTGGTGACCAGGGGCTCGAAGAGCCGGGCGCGGATGGAGGGATCGATGCCCTTGCCGCTGTCCTCGATTTCCACCTCCGCCTGGCCCTGCTCCGTCCCCGCCCGCACCCAGACCTTGCCCCGCTCGCCGACGGCGTGGACGGCGTTGTCGATCAAGTTGACGAACACCTGGCGGAGCTGGCCAGCATCGCCCTCCACCTCCGGCAGGCGAGCCAGCCCCTGAAGCTCCAGCTCCACCTGCGCCGGCCGGCCCACCGCCGCCGCCGCCGCCTCGATCACCTGCGCCAGGGCCAGCCGCTCCCGGGCCAGCGGCTTCTCCCGGATCATGTCCAAGAGATCGGTGATGATGCTGTTGGCGATCCCCAGCTGCTCGCCGATGCGCTCCACGTGCTTTTCCGCCCGCTCGTCGCCCTTGGTGCGGTTGCGGAGGATGAAGAGGGAAGTCTCCATCACTCCCAGGGGATTGCGCAGCTCGTGCCCGATGGAGCCCACCAGCTGCCCGAAGGTGGAGAGGCGCTCCACCCGCGACTGCTGGGCCAGCAGGTCCTCCCGGTAGGTGTGGAGCATGATGGCCAGCTCGATGTCCAGCGCCTTGCCCAGGGCGGCGCGGGCCGCGGCCAGCTCCTCGGGGCGGTCGCGGTAGTGGACGTCGATCACCGAGTTCAGCTGCCGCCGGAACACGTTCATGGCCGCGAACATGTAGTGCTGGGGCAGGGCGATGCGCACGTGGACCCGGCCGATCCGGCAGCGGAGCTCGAAGTATTCCTGGTCCCAGGGCCCTAGCAGCAGGCGGTCCATCCAGGCGATGAGCGTGCCCTTGAGCCTGCCCACCGCGCTCTCGCCCCCCACCAGGGCCTTGCGCGCCTCGTCGTGGAGGAGGATCCGGTCGTAGAAGACGTCTGCCACCCGCTCGAAATGAGGCTGCGCCACGGAGTGCAGGGCGCGGAGGGCGGATTCGTCCCCGGAGTTCCAGTCTACGTACCTCTGCAGCTCTTGCAGCAAGGTCTCCGCCATGCGCGGGAACGTACCGGCAGCGGAAGGCGGCCGGCAACGGTTCGCCCGGTAATCTTGCGCGCTGCAAGCGTCAAGCCTCGCTTTTTGCGGAGTTTTTGCGCAGAACTTGCGCGCCGGGACCCCCGGCGCGCCGGCCGCGGCGCAAGTGGTTCGCCCGGGAGAACCGGTTCGCCCGGGTGAAAGGCCCCCCGGGGGGTGGCCCGGCGCTTGCTGCCAAAAAGGGCAAGCCGCGATGCGCATCGTCGAGCAGTACATGAGTCGCGAGCCCGCGACGATCGGCAAGGACGAGCCGCTCGTGGCCGCCCACCGGCTCATGCAGACCCATCGGATCCGCCACTTGCCGGTCCTCCACCAGGGCCGGATCGTGGGCGTGGTCAGCGAGCGCGACCTCTACCTGCTAGAGACGGTGAAGAACGTCGACCCGCGGCGCGAGCCGGTGGAGGAGGCGATGACCGCCTTCCCCTTCACTGTTCCGCCGGACGCTCCCCTGGCCGACGTCGCCCGGCAGATGTGGAAGCACCGCTACGGCTCCGCCCTGGTGGTGAAGGACGGCAGCCTGGTTGGCATCTTCACCCGCGCCGACGCGCTGCGGGCGTTGACCGAGATCGATCCCCCGCGCGCCTGAGCAGCGCGCTGCCCTGCGCGGGAAGGCGCGGTGCGCGGCGCGGAACGGCGGCCGCCGCGCTGGGCACACCCCTTCCACCGAAGTCGTCTGGCGCACGGCAATTCCTTCCCCGTGGCGGCGAATTTCCGACACCCGGGAATGGCGGGCGACTTGCTGTGGCGCGATCCGGGGAGGGATGGGGAATGGCGTTGCGGCTTCGCTACCAGATCGACAGCGCGCGCCGGCTGCGCAAGCACGTCCACCTGGTTGATGGGGCGGGCTACTTCTTCTTTTCCGCGGCCGTCGCGCCCAAGGGCACGCTGGCGTCCCTGGAGATCGACTTCACTTCCACCGCCCAGGTGGCGCTGATGCGCGGTTGGGTCTGGGCCCGCTCCGCCGGCGGAGGGCTGTGGCTGGAACTGGCGGGAGCGGAGAAGTGCCTGGACAAGCTCGATCGCGCGCTGCAGCGGCGCGAACCCCGCCTGGCCAGCGACCAGCTCGTCCTGGCGGAGCCCGAGGGGTTGCCTGCCCTCCTTTGCCGCCTGCGGGAGGTGAGCGGGAGAGGGGCCCGTCTGGCGGCGATGCCCGCGGACGCCGGGGAACCCGGGCAGAGGATGCGGGTGAAGCTGGCGGAAGCGGGCCCATCGGGCGAACAGCTGACGGCCTGCGGCCGCGTGGTCTGGGCCTCCGAGGGGGAGATCGGCATCGAGTGGCAGGGCAGCGATCCCGCGGTTCACCCGGCCGTCCGCCGGCTGCTCCAGAACGCCCGCCGGGAATGGGAGGAGGCAAAGACGGCCTCCCACCCCGGCGCCTGCCGCTGCCTGGGCCGCTGCGGCCCGCCACCCCTGGTCCTTCTGGGCTGACTCAGCCGACGCGGCGCAGCAAGACCAGGCTGCGCGCCTGCACCTCCAGCTTCGCCCCCGCCTCCAGCGGCTGCCCGCGCCGCGACCGGCGCAGCTCCGGCGGGTTCTCCGAGGCGGTGTCCAGCACCCGCTGCCAGCGCTTGCCGAACCGCTCCTGTGGGAGCTGGAACTGCAGCGGCTCGTGGTGCGCGTTGAAGATGGCGTAGAAGTCGTCGTCCTTCACCCTCTCCCCGTGCTCCCCGGGGCGCTGCATGGAGGCCCCGTTGAGGAACACCCCCAGCGACTTGGCGTAGCCGGCGCGCCAGTTCTCCTCCGACATCTCCTGCCCCTCGGGGGTGAACCAGGCCAGGTCCTTCACCTCCGTCCCGTGCAGCTCGCTGCCCTGGAACCATCCCCGGCGGCGGAAGATGGGATGTTCCGCCCGCAGCTTGATCAGCCCCCGGGCGAACTCCAGCAGGTCCTCGTCCAGGTGCTCCCAGTCCACCCAGGACAACTCGTTGTCCTGGCAGTATCCGTTGTTGTTCCCTTGCTGGGTGCGGCCCAACTCGTCGCCGCAGAGGAGCATGGGCACCCCCTGTGAAAGGAGCAGGGTGGTGAGCAGGTTGCGCTGCTGCCGGGCGCGGAGCCGGAGCACGCCCGGGTCCTGCGTCTCTCCCTCCGCCCCGCAGTTCCAGGAGCGGTTGTCGTTGGCCCCGTCGCGGTTCTCCTCCTTGTTCGCCTGGTTGTGCTTGCTGTCGTAGGAAACCAGGTCGCGCAGGGTGAACCCGTCATGGGCGGTGATGAAGTTGATCGAGGCGTACGGCCTTCGCCCCGTGCTGGCGTACAGGTCCGAGGAGCCGGTGAACCGGTAGGCGACCTCCCCCAGCAACGAATCCTTCCCCCGCCAGTAGTCGCGCACGGTGTCGCGGTACTTCCCGTTCCACTCCGACCACTGCGGCGGAAAGTTCCCCACCTGGTAGCCGCCTTCCCCCACGTCCCAGGGCTCGGCGATCAGCTTCACCCGCGAGACCACCGGGTCCTGCTGGATGAGGTCGAAGAACGCGCTCAGCCGGTCCACCTCGTGCAGCTCGCGGGCCAGGGCGGAGGCGAGGTCGAAGCGGAACCCATCCACGTGCATCTCCTGGATCCAGTAGCGCAAGGAATCCATCAGGAGCTGCAGCATGTACGGCTGCCGCATGTTGAGCGAGTTCCCCGTGCCCGTGTAGTCCATGTAGTAGCGGGGGTTGTCCGGCATGGTGCGGTAGTAGGCCGCGTTGTCGATCCCCTTGAAGGAGAGCATGGGGCCCAGCTGGTTGCCCTCGCAGGTGTGGTTGTAGACCACGTCGAGGAACACCTCGATCTCCGCCCGGTGCAGCGCCTTCACCATCGCCTTGAACTCGTGCACCTGCTCCCCGCGCTGCCCCCGCCCCGAGTACTCGTTGTGGGGGGCGAAGAAGCCGATGGTGTCGTAGCCCCAGTAGTTGCGCAGCCCCGCGTCCAGGAGGCGCTGGGAGTGCACGAACTGGTGGATGGGCAGGAGCTCCACGGCGGTCACGCCCAGCCGCTGCAAGTGCTCGATGGCGGCGGGCGAGGCGAGCCCGGCATACTTCCCCCGCTGCTCCTCGGGCACGTCCGGGTGGCGCTGGGTGAAGCCCTTGACGTGCACCTCGTAGACCACGGTCTCGTGCCAGGGCCTTCGCGGCGGGCGGTCGTCGCTCCAGTCGAAGTAGGGGTTGGTCACCACGCAGCGGGGCATGAAGGGCGCGCTGTCCGCCCCGTTCAGCGCCAGGTCCCCCTCCGCGAACTTGTAGGGATAGACGGCCTCGTCCCACTTGGGATGCCCTTCGATGGCCCTGGCGTAGGGGTCGATCAAGAGCTTGGCCGGGTTGCAGCGGGCGCCTCTTTCCGGCTCCCAGGGGCCGTGCACCCGGTACCCGTACCGCTGGCCCGGCTCGATGCCGGCGAGGTAGGCGTGCCAGACGTAGCCGGTCTTCTCCGGCAAGGGGATGCGCTGCTCGTTCCCGGAGCGGTCGTAAAGGCAGAGCTCCACCTTGGTGGCCACCTCCGAGAAGAGGGCGAAGTTGGTACCGGCGCCGTCGTAGATGGCGCCCAGGGGATAAGGTCGGCCAGGCCAGATTCGCATCCCGCAACGTTCTGGATCGCACGCCCCGGGCGCAAGCCCGCCCGCCCTTCAAGCGTTCGCCGCCCGCCGCTGGCGCCGGACCAGCCTGCGCTTCAGTAGGAGCGGCACCACCAGCACCAGGGCGATGACGGCGGCGATGGCGAGCTCCAGCAGGCGCACCCGGTGCTCCAGCGCCGCCGACTGGCCGAACTCGTACCCGAGGCCCACCAGCAGCGCCACCTCCAAGAGTCCCACCGCCCCGTCGATCAGGGCGAAGCGGAGGAGCGGATACCTGGAGCCGCCGATGGCCAGGTAGACCGGCCCGCGCAGGGCCACCAAAAAGCGCCCGAGGATGATGGCGCGAAAGCCGTGCTTGTGGACGAGCTCCTCGCCCCAGCGGCGCAGCTCCGGCGACACCAGCCGTCTTCCCAGCCGGGTGCGCAACAGGCCGGGGAGGAAGGAGCGCCCCACCAGGTACGAGGCGGTGTCTCCGAGGATGATGGCCAGCCAGGAGGAGAGCCACGCCGCCCAGAGCGGCAACGCCCCGGCATGGGCCCACCACCCGGCGCCCAGGAGGGCCAGCTCCTCCGGCAAGGGAAGCGCCAGCGTGGAGAGCACCGCTCCGAAGATCGCCAGGGCGGCGTACACGTTCCCCCAAGGTAGCTCAGGGCTGCGCGCGCGGCCAGCCGACCGTGAACGTGGTGCCCGAGGCGGCATCCGAGCGCGCGGAGAGGGTCCCTCCGTGCGCCTCGACGATCTGCCGGGCGATGTAGAGGCCGAGCCCCAGGCCGGAGCCGGCCCGGCCCCCCCGCTCGAAGGCCTCGAAGAGACGGGGCAACAGGTCGGCCGGGATGGGCGGCCCCTGGTTGTGCACCTCGAGGATCACCGCCGCCTCCTCCCCCCGCAGCGCCATCCGCACCGGCGACCCGGCTGGGCTGTAGAGGATGGCGTTGGTGAGCAGGTTGGAGATCACCTGCGCGACCCGGTCCGGGTCGAGGTTCGCCCGGGTGTCTCCCCGGGAGTCGAGCTGCAGGGTCCGCCCGGGGTGGAGAAGCCGCATGTTCTCCATCATCTGCTGGCAGAGGGGGAGCAGATCGGCCTCGCGCGGCGAGATGGGGACCCCCCGGCCTTGCCGGGTGCGGGTGTAGTCGAGCAGGTCGCGGACCATGCGCTCGATCTGGCTGGCGCTGTCGCTGATGCGCCGCACCGCGTGCTGGCCCTTCTCCCGGGCTCCGGCGGCGAGATGCCGCTCGAGGAGGTTGGCGGAGGCCATGATTACCGCCAGCGGATTGCGCACGTCGTGGCTGAGGACGCCCAGCACCCGGTCGCGGAAGGCGAGGGCCGCGCGCAGCTCCGCCTCCTCGGCCAGCCGGGCGGTGATGTCGGTGTTCACCGCCACCGCTCCGACGATGCGGTCGCCCAGGCGGATGGGCGCGGCGCTGGAGCGCACGGCGATGTCCTCGCCCGTCTGCTGGTGGCGGATCAGCACCTCCCGCGCCGTCCGCTCGCCCCGCAGGGCCTTCATGTAGACCTGCTCCTCCACCGGCATGGGAGTGCCGTCGATGTAGCGGGTGTCGATCTCCCGCACCAGGGCGCCGATGTCCTTGTCCAGATCCTCCGGCCTGGCGTAGCCGAGCATCTCCATCGCCGCCCGGTTGGCCCGCTTGATGCCGGACGCGTCGCCCACGTAGATGGCCTCGGGGATGCTGGCCAGCACCGCCTCCAGCTCGGCGGCGCGCTGGGCCACCTCGGCGTCGAGGCGGGCCTGGGCGATGAGCAAGGCCACCCGGTTGACCATGGTGCGGAAGAGGAGCTGGTCCTCCTGGGAGAACTCGTGCGAGGAGCGCGAGCCCATCACCGCCACCCCCAGGCAGCTCCTGCCCATCATCAGCGGCACCCCGTAGAGGGCCCGGGTGCCAGGGGCGCAGACCGGGGCCCGGGAGATCACGGGGTCCCCCGCGGCGTCGCGGGCCAGAAGCGGGACGCACTCGCGGGCGACGCGCCCGACGAATCCTCCCTGGGGAATCTCGATCCCCATCGGCCCCGGCAAGGGGAAACCCACCGCCGCCCGCACCCGCATCCCCCCGTCGTCGCGCAGGACCAGGGCCACGGTGTCGACCGAGGCGGTGGTCCCGAGGAAGGCGTCGAGGATGCGGGGGAGCAGCGACTCCACGTCGTGGTGCACGAGGGCGGCGCTGGTGATCCGGTCCAGGGCGCGCAGCGTCCGCTCCCGGGCCTCCGCGTAGCGGACCACCGAGGTGGCGATCGCCTGGTCGATCGCCTCGTGCAGACGCGGCAGCTCGGCGGAGCGCAGGGCCGGCGCGTGCGTCGCCGCCGCCAGCTCGGTGATGCAGCGGCGGAGGATGGCGTACTCCGCCACCACCTCGGCCAGGTCGTAGCCCACCTCCAGCCGCTCCAGCGCGTGGATGCGCGGCTGCTCGTCGGGGGCGGAGGCGTCCTCGCCGGTGCGGATCTCCCCCACGTAATCGGCCAGCTCCTCCAGGAACTCGGAGAGATGATCGAGCAGGGCGGGACGATCCAGGTTGCGGGCGGCGCGCACCTTGCGCACCTCCGCTTCCCAATGCGCGAGGATCTCCGCCCTCCGCTCGCGAAGAAAATCGCCGAGCCGGCGCGGTTGCTCGCTGGCTCCGAGGTCGCCCATCGATCGAAAAGCTAGGGTCGAGCCTCCGCTTGCGCCGCCACCGGCGTCCGCTCGCCCGCCTGCTCGAGGACGGCGAGCGAACGGGCGTAGTAGAGAAGGAGGTGTGATCGTCCCCTTGCGCGCGCTGCTTTTCGCCTCCCACGGGGCCTACCGGGCGCTGGGGTTCCGCTCCCGCTGGATGTTCTCCGGCGGTCGCCGGCTGCACCTGTACGATCGCGAAGGCCTCGGCAAGGCCTCGCCCATCCTCCTGGTGCACGGGGTGGGTGGGCATGCCGGCGCCTTCCTGCGCATCCTCCGGACGCTCTTGCGCGCTTCCCGGCGGGTGGTGGCCCTGGAGCTTCCCGGGCATGGGCGATCCCGGCTGGGAGAGGGAGAGGCGCCGGCCACGCTTCAGGAGTGCGCCGGGGCGGTGCAGGAGGCGATGCGACAGGTGGGCGAGCCCGTGGTGCTGGTGGGAAGCTCGCTGGGCGGGGCGCTGGCGCTCTTCGCCGCCGCCGCCCTTCCGCAGCAGACGGTGGCCGTGATCGGCCTCAACCCCGCCGGGGCGCCGCTCGCGGGAGCGGATCGCCAGGCGGTGCTCGAAGCCTACGGCGGGGGAGCGAAAGACGGCCTCGCCACCCTGCGCAGGCTCTACCAGCGCCCGCCGGCGCTGGGCTGGCTCTTTGCCCGGGACTTCGGCCGCCACCTGGGCTCGCCGCCCGTGCAGCAGTTCGTCTCCGAGCTGGAGAGCGACGTGCCGGGCCTCACTCCACAGGTCCTCGCCGCCATCGACAAGCCGGTGCTCATCCTCTGGGGAGAGGGCGACCGCATCCTCCCCGGAGGGAGCGTCGGGTACTTCCGCGCCCACTTGCGCCGCGGGACCGTGGAGACGATCCCCGACTGCGGCCACATGCCCATGATCGAGCAGGGCCGGGTGGTGTCCGCCCGCCTGGCGCGCTTCCTGGCGGAGCTCTGATGTACCGGC
>DATKAG010000542.1:0-19094 GCA_035498355.1 Myxococcales bacterium
AGCCCAGCCCGTCTTTCCCGGCGACAGCCAGCTCGCGCGCCGCATGCGCGCGTTCGGGTGGCGAGCGAGCGAAAAGGCGCGGGCGGAGGCGCGGAAGGTGCTGATCGCGGAGCTGCAGCACCGGGCGCAGAACCTGCTCGCGGTGGTGGGTTCGATCTCCTCGGCGACACTGCGCTCGAGCGCTCGCCCAGGAGGAGCCGGGAAGGATCAACCTGCGCAAGCTCGTCTCCTTGGAGCTGCGCGCCATCGCCCCGGGGGCCTCCAACCGGATCGAGATCGGAGGGCCAAGAGTCATCCTCTCCGAGGACGCCGTGCAGAAGCTGTCCTTGGCCCTGCACGAGCTGGCCACCAACGCGGTCAAGCACGGCGCCCTGCGCGCCCCCGGGGGCCGCCTCAGCGTGAGCTGGCAGCTGGCGGGCCCGGGGGTGGAACGCGGAGGGTGCGCCTCTCCTGGAGCGAATCCGGCATCGGGCGCCGCGCGGACGTGCTCTTCGAGTCGGCGGCCCGGGCCTTCGGACCCCGGGCGGCGGGGATCGTGCTTTCCGGGCGGGGCAACGACGGGGCGGTCGGCCTCGCCCTCATCCGGGCGGCCGGAGGAATCGCCATCGTCCAGTCGCCGGAGGAGGCGCTCTGCGCCTCGATGCCGCGCAATGCCTTGGCGCTGGTGCAGCCGGACGCGTGCGTACCCGCCGCCGAGATTCCCTCCATCCTTTGGAGAGCGGCGACCGGGTGGAGTGCGCGCTGCTCGACGTGGACCTGCGCGGGGTGAAGGTCTTCTCCCTCGCCAGGGCGCTGCGTCAGCGCGGCATCCCCATCGTCTTCGCCACCGGCTACGGGGTGGAGGCGGTTCCGGAACACTGGCGCTCCTGCCCGCGGCTGGAGAAGCCGTTCGACGCCAAGGCGCTGGAGAAGTCTGCCGAGAAGCTGAAGGAGCTGCGCAACCAGCTCATGCTCTCGCAGGTCTGGCTGCGGAACCTCGCCGGCCGGGTGGACGACCGCCGGCAGGAGGGAGTTCGCGGTCCGACGCGGCCGAGTCGACGCAGGGATCGCCTTCGGGGTACTCCACCCGGTAGGGCCGGAGGATCGCGCGCTCCGCGAGCGGGGGATAGGTGTAGCGCCGGAAGGGCTCCTCCCGGAGCGGGCGCGGGGACGTGCGGCGGCGGGCCATCTCCGCCTCCGCCTTGGCCAGCACCAGGCGGGCGAGATTCCGCTGGGCGCGCGTGGGGCGGCCGAACAGATCCTGGTAGCGGCGGTCCAGCTCCTCGAGACGGGAGCGGACGCGCGGGGAAGGGGCGAAGGCGCGCGCGGTCTCCAGCAGGGAGCGGTAGCTCTCGCAGCGCTTGCGGAAGAAGCGCGACTTGTCCTTGCGCAGCAGCGGGTTGCGCGAGCGCAGGCAGAAGGCGTAGCCGTTGAGGTTCACCTCCAGCACCTTCATCATCCCCGGGCCGTTCTCCTCGTAGACGCGCCGGTAGACGTCCTCGACATGGCCGAGGATCTCCTCGTGGCGCAGATGCCGGTACTCCAGGGTCCGGCCGTAGAGGTGGTAGTCCTTCCAGCGCACTCCGGGAGGAATGCGCCCCTTGCGCTGGAGGCTCCGGTACAAGGGCAGCGGCGGGAGCACGGAGAGGATGGCCACCTGCTGGAAGGTGGGATCGAGCGAGACGAAGAAGTCCTTGTCCTCGCCGATGTTCTCCGGGGTCTGGAAGTCCTCGCCGATCATCCACGAGCCCACCGTCTTGATGCCGATCGAATGGAGCAGCCGGAAGGCGTCCTCGACCCCCATGCCCTTGCCCTTGGGCAGGGAGGAGAACTTGGACTCCACGCCGATCCAGAGCGTGTCGAGCCCGCTGAGCAGCAGCTCCTCCGGATCGTACCTGGCGACGGCGCTGATGGAGCCGAAGCCGAGGTAGTTCAGCCGGGCCAGCCCGAACTTCCCGTCCGACTGGATCCGCTTGCCCAGGTCGAGGACCTTCTCCCGGTAGTCGAGGAAGTTCTCGTCGTAGATGCTCACCGAGCTGGCGAGCGGAGAAGACTCCCAGTAGCCCCGCATCGTCTCGAAGAGCTGGGCGGCGTCCATCACCTCGAGGTAGCGGCCCCCGGTGGCGTTCGCCGTGTAGCAGAAGTGGCAGTTCATGGTGCAGCCGAGCCCCGAGAGGGCGATGCCGATGGTCCCCAGCGGCCGCGGACTG
Source organism: Myxococcales bacterium (assembly GCA_035498355.1). Lineage (GTDB taxonomy): Bacteria > Myxococcota > Myxococcia > Myxococcales > 40CM-4-68-19 > 40CM-4-68-19. The sequence goes on from DATKAG010000542.1 coordinate 2,190, forward strand.
AGCCAGGGCAGGGCCGCGCCGATCTTCGGCAGACGGCAGCGCAGTCCGGCCGCGGGCGGCTCCCCGAGGACCCGGCGGAGCCAGGCCACGCCTTCGCCGGCGCAGACGCCGTCCGCCAGGGAGGCCGCCTGGGAATCCTTGAAGATGAAGGGAGCGCAGGTCGCTCCCTGGCCGCCGACCAGGATCTTCGCTCCCGGAGATTCCCTGCGCACGATGGCGCACATCTCCAGGAGGCGCTCGGTATTGATGGGCTTGAAGGAGAGGCCGACGTATTCGTAGCCCTCGCGAAGCTCCTGGCGGAATCGATCGAGGGAGGGGTTCTCCAGCACCACGGAGCCGGCGGAGACGTTCTGGGCGAGCAGGTGCAGGCCGTTGTAGTGGGTGTGCTCGTAGAGCGAGAAGAGTCCCTGACCCCGGGTCAGGCGCATGCCCATGTTGTCGGTGGCCGGGACGCCGCCCACCAGCTCGAACGGCTTGCAGGTGGAGCTGAAGAGGATCCTGGGCTTCACGTTCCTCGAATCTTGCACCCAGGGCCGCGCGGGACGGCAATCGGGCCCGTGCGGCAAATGGCCCCAGCGGGTGGACAGATCTGCCCGCGCAGCGGTGGCGGTGCGCAGCGGGCGCACATGTCGTCTTCCCGCGCGGGTGAGGGAATTGCCCGTTGTCCCAGCCGGCCTAAGCTCGTTTCATGCCGGTGCGCCTCGCCCTGTTCGCGGCCATCGCACTCGCCATCGCCGGGCGCGCCCTCGCGGCCGACGACCCGACGCGCCGGGGATTCGATCCCGATCCGGCCAGGCTGGCCCTTTCGCTCGAAGGTGGCTTCACCACCGAGACCGCCGCCGCGGCCGCGCGGGGCACATTGCGCTTCGCCTCCCTCGTCGACGTCGCCGACGGGCTGCTCGTGCTCCAGCAGAACGGCCAGCGCCAGGACCTGCTCGCCACCCGCGGCCAGCTCCATCTTCTCGCCGGATGGTCGGCGGGCTGGGTGGAGCTGGCGGCGCACTTGCCCGTCGCGCTCTGGCAGGACAGCGACTTCACACCCCTCACCTCCCAGGGTGTGACCGGACCGCTGGTGGGGAGCGTGGCCTCGACCGCGCTGGGCGATCTGCGCCTGGGCGCGAAGGTCCCCATCCTCGACGCGGCCCGCTGGCCGGTGGGGCTCTCCGCGCTCTTCGATCTGCGCCTGCCCACCGGCAACGGCCAGGCCTTCCTCAGCGACGGCCTGGCCGCGGTCCCCTCGCTGATCGCCACCCGGGCGTTCGGGCGCGTCCGCATCGACGGCCAGCTCGGCTACGTGCTCCGGGACCAGGGCCAGTACGCCCAGCTGGTGGTGCACGACGGCCTGGTCTACGCGCTGGGGGCCACCATCGACCTGCCCAAGGTCCGCCGCCTCGACCACTGGAAGGCCATCGTCGAGATCAACGGCGGCTGGCCCCGCGGCGAAGACCTGGCGGGCGATCGCTACCGGGCGCCGATCTCCGCCCGCGCGGGGTTGCGCGCCTTCCTCTCCCCCCGGCTTTCCCTGGAGGCGGGCTTCGGAACGGGGCTGGGCGCGGCGGGCTATGGCCACGAGCGCTGGCGCACGTTCTTCGGCCTTCGCTGGGGGAGCGTGGGAAGGCCATCGGGGCCGGTGCGGGATCGAGACGGCGACGGCGTCCCGGACGACGAGGATCTCTGCCCCGACGAGCGGGGCCCGGCCGCCCTGGACGGCTGCCCGGACGACGACGGCGACGAGATCCCCAACGGCGAGGACAAGTGCCCCAAGGAGCCGGGCCCGGCGGAGAACGATGGCTGCCCGCTGCCGCCCGACACGCCCCTGATCGAGGTGGGCGGAAGGCGCATCCTCCTGCGGAACCCCATCCTCTTCGACACCGGGCAGGACACGATCCGCAGCGAGTCCTTCCCCATCCTCGACAAGGTGGCGGCGCTCCTCGCCGGCCACCCGGAGGTGAAGCGGGTCCGGGTCGAGGGCCACACCGACGACGTGGGGACCGGGCCCTACAACAAGGATCTCTCCGCCCGCCGGGCGGCATCGGTGGTCCGCTACCTGGCGGGCAACGGCGTGGCCCAGTCGCGGCTGGTGCCCGCGGGCTTCGGATTCGAGCAGCCCATCGCCTCCAACGCCACGGCGCTGGGCCGGGCCAAGAACCGGCGCGTCGTCTTCACCATCCTCGACGGTGCTCCTTGAGGGGTCAGGAGGAAAAGATGCAGCCAGCCCTCCGATCGGCACTCTTGCTCCTGGCGCTCGCCGCCCTCTCCTGCGACAGCGCGCCTGCGGACGCGCTCACCAGTTGCCAGGCGACGGAGGTGGTGCCCGACTCGGTCGCCACCGACATCCTCTTCGTGGTGGACGATTCCGGCTCGATGAGCGAGGAGCAGGCGAACCTGGCGGCGAACCTGGGCGCTTTCATCGACACCCTGGCAGCCTCGCCGGTGAAGAACGAGTTCCGCATCGGGGTCACCAACTCGTCGGTGGAGGAGTACACGGTCAATGCCATCAGCTATACGTCGGGGCCCTCAGCCGGAGTTCCCTATCCCGCGGGGGCCCTGCTGGCGATCAAGACGGACGCCGGCGGCAACGCCATCCCCGGCTCGCTGGTCTACGACGCCTCGCTCTACGCGCAGACGGGCGGCTGGGGCGGCCAGCGCATCCTCGACAAGGGCTCGCCCACGCTGGTGGCCGACTTCAAGGCCAACGTGCGCGTCGGGCTGAACGGGAGCGGCAAGGAGCAGCCGTTCCGGGCCGCCCGCCTGGCGCTCTCCGACCGCCTGCTCGACGCCAACAAGGGCTTCCTCCGCGACGGCGCCCGGCTGGCCATCGTCTTCCTCACCGACGAGGACGACTGCTCCGACTCCGCCGATCCGCGCGCCACCTCCAACGGCCAGTGCCACGACAAGGCGGTCAAGAACGCCAGCCCGCCGGTCCTGGACGCGGTGGGCGATTTCGCCAGCTTCCTCCTCGGGCCGGTGGGCGGCGAGCCCCGCGACGTCGCGGTGGGCGTGATCGGCGGCTTCGATCCGGCGAGCCTGCAACCCTCGTGCGGCGACTCCGGGATCTGCCCGGATACCTCCTGCGCAACCGCCCTGGACGAAGGCGACCGGTTCACCGCCCTCGCCGCCGCGCTGGGGCCGGAGCGGACGCAACTGGGGTCGATCTGCGATGCCAGCTTCCGCGACTCGCTCACCCGCTTCGCCGCCTCCCTCACGCCCAGCACCATGCCGCTGGCCGGCGCGCCCGCCGACTGGCGCATGCTGGTGGTCACCCTCACCAAGGCGAGCGGGGCCGTGGTGCCCTGCACGGTGGGGCTGGACGGTACGTCCGCGGACGCCGTCTTTTCCGGACCGAGGGCGGGCCGGCAGGCGCAGATCACGTTCCAGAACGCCTGCAAGCTCGACCTCGGGGACAAGATCGACGTCCGCGTCGCCTGCGCCGGGTGAATCAGAACGCGTACGAGGTTCCCAGCGTTCCGTAGAACGGAGGCGCGACCGCGTTCAGCCCTTCGCTGGCGAGCACGCCCGCCGCCAGCGTCACTTCCACCCGCCCCATCCGCCAGCCGCCGCGCAAGCCAGCCTGCAAGGTGCCGCCGGTCGACGAATACCAGCCGTCCTTCGCGCCGGAATACGCGACGCTGCGGTAGAGGCTCGAATGGCTCAGGTGCGTGGCCAGCATCTTCTCGTAGCCCAGCTCCAGCATCAGCCCCCAGCGGTCGCCCTGGTAGCCGGGCATGAGCGCCGCCCGCACGCCCAGCGCCGCCGCGTCGAAGAAGTCGTTCCGGGTCATGCGCAGGACGGGGGCGAAGGACACGTGAAGTCTCCAGTTGCCGGAGGCGAGCGCGGGGATCTGCCCGCCCGCCTCCAGGGCGAAGTCGTGCAGGTCGAGGTCTTCGACCGGGAGGGTGAAGCGGGCGTAGAGCAGGCCCGGCCCGATGTGGCGCGCGTATGCGGCGCGGGTGACGAGGGCCGACTGCAAGCCCAGGTCGACGGTGAGGGACTGCCGCGTCCCGTCAGGCAGGTTGGTGACTTCCTGGGCGGCCAGGGGCAAGGCGATGGCGAGGGCGGCGAACAGCGAAATGGACGAGGTCTTCATGGTCGTCTCCGTTCAGAAACCGATCGAGTCCAGGTAGGAGAGCACCGGCGCCACGGTCCTCGCCGGCTGGGTCCAGGGGAAGTCGTGGCCGGCGCCGGCGATCACTTCCAGGGTGGCGTGCGCGTAGAAGCCCATCTGCTTCTTCTGGAAGTCGACCCCGATCACCGTGTTCTGCTCGCTGGCCTCGAAGAGCACCGGCGGCGCGAAGCGATCGAGGCCGCGGGTGAAGTCCCAGGCGGGCTTGCCGTCGACCATCCCTTCCTTGACGAGGGCGGCGGCGGCGACGGCTCCCATGCGCCAGAACGGCTCCCGGTCGCTGGTCGACAGGTGATAGCCGGGCTGCGAGTCGCCGACGCTGCCCAGGCCGCGCAAGAAGTCCGCGCGGGCGTGCCCGTCGGGGCTGATGATCGACTCCGCCCAGACGTAGTCGTTGAGCCACTCGCTCAGGGGGTCGAAGTGGAAGATCCCCGACTTGACCTCGTCGAACAGCGCGCCGGTCAAGGGACCGGACTCCATCAGAACGGCGCCGGCGATCCTCTCCGGATGGTTGGAGATGTACCGGCTGGCGTACATGCCGCCCCAGCTGTGGCCGAGAAGGACGGCGGGCCGCCCGGGCGAGAAATGGTCGATGAGGAAGGTGAGATCGCGATCGTACGTGTCGTAGGTGATCTCGCCCTCGGGAAGGCGCTGGCTCAGGCCGGTCCCCCGCTGGTCCCAGAAGACCATCAGGTAGCGGTCTTCGAGGCGCACGCCGTCCACCGGATCGCGCAGGCGCAAGAGACTGCGGTAGTCGCCGCCCGGCCCGCCGTGCAGGACGATGATGGCCGGGGCGGCGGGGTCGCCGAAGGTCTCCAGGTGGAAGGTCGCGCCGTTGAAGGAGAGCTGGGGGATCGAGGGATCCTCCTCGGCGGTCCGGGGAACCAGGTTCCCTTCTTCCGCGGGATCGAGGCAGGCGGTGAACGAGAGAGCGACGAGGGCGGCGAGCAGCTTGGGCATTTTCCTCCTCCGTGTGGCTGGTTCGGAGAAGGCTTACGCAGGCGCGGGCAGGGCAGCGCCGCTCCCCGTGAACACGGACGCGATCCCCCGGAATCCGGACGTCCGGCTTTCCTAGCCTGCGGAAAGCCCGAAGGTTTTCACCGGTCCGCAGCGCAGCCGGAACTCGCTCGGAGTGAGGCCGGTGTAGCGCTTGAAGAAGCTGTTGAGGGTGGACTTGGAGTTGAACCCCGCCTCCAGCGCCAGCTCCAGCACGCCCCGGTGGCGCTGCGCCGGGTCGGCCAGCGCCGCCATCAGCTCCTGGGCCCGGCAGGAGTTGACGAAGACGAAGAAGCTCTTGCGCATGTGCAGGTTGAGCACCTGGCTGAGCATGTGCGGAGTGGCCCCCACCGCGTCGGCCAGCGCTTGCAAGGTGAGGGCGCTATCGCGGTACAGCTTGTCGCCCTCCATCCGGGCGCCGAGCTTGCGGACCAGCTCCTTCGCTTCCGCATCGTCCAGGCGGTTGCGCTGGTATTTCGGCAGGGGACGCGAGGCCGGCTCCGCCGCCTGCGCCTTCTCGAACAGCCCGGGTTGCCAGAGGCTCACGTAGCCGGTGGCGAACACCACCAGCGCGGATCCCACCTGGATGGCCTGGGAGAAGGCCCGCATCGCCGCCGGCGCGTAGCCGGTTGCGCGCAAGAGCGTGGCGGCGATCACGACGCTCCAGACCGCGGCGTGCAGCAGCACCATCGCCATCAGCCAGCGCAGGTCGATGCGCGCCAGGTCGCTGTAGTAGCCCTCCATCTTCCGGGCGTAGCGGCGCAGCGCCCTCCAGCTGGCGAAGAGGTAGCTCACCGCCTGGACCAGGAGGAGGATCTCCAGAAGGAGGAGAGAAAACGGAGCCTGGCCGGCGTTGGAGACCTTTGCCAGAGCCAGCTTCTCGCTGCCGGTCTTCAGGTAGAAGACCTGGAGGAGGAAGAGGACGTCCGCGGCGAAAGGGAGGCCGTGGAGGAGCCAGCGGGGCTCGAACCGCGAGGCCGGCCGGGTGAGGGCCTCCACGTAGAGATAGAGCAGGGGGCCGAAGAGGAAGGGGAGGGGCGCCGCCAGCCCGAGCAGGTGCGGATTGGCGACCAGGCCCCAGCGGCGTTCCACGACGCCGGCCAGGAGCATGAGGGAGATGGCGCCCACCAGGGCGGCGAGGAGCCGGTTCGCCAGCCGATCCTCGCGGCGCGCCGCCAGCACCGCGGCCAGCACGGCGCCTTGCAAGGCCCCGAGCAGGATGACGGTGTTGAGCAGTTCGCGCACGGGTGCGTTCCGGGAGTGGCATTTGGGCAGAAAAGGGGATCCTTCGCCAGCCCTTGGACAGGGCGGTGCGGTCCGTGATTCGATGCTCGCCGAGATGGCCAACGCGGAACAGATCCAGCTCTGGAACGAGGGCAATGCGGAGCGCTGGCTGCGCCTGCGCGAGGCGATGACCCGGCCGCTCGTGCCTTTCGGGACGGCGGCGGTGGAAGCGCTGGCGCCGCAGGCCGGAGAAATGGCGCTGGACGTGGGTTGCGGGTTCGGCGAGACCACCCGGGAGCTGGCGCGCCTCACCGGGAGCGCGCTGGGCGTCGACGTTTCCGAGCCGTTCTTGCGCGCGGCGCGCGCGAACGCCCCTCCCGGCGCGCGCTTCCTTCTCGCCGACGCGCAGACCCACCGCTTCGAGGAGCGGTTCGACCTCTGCTTCTCCCGATTCGGGGTGATGTTCTTCGACGATCCCGCCCTGGCGTTCGCCAACCTGCGAGCGGCGCTCGAGCCGGGGGCGAGGCTCTCCATCGCCACCTGGGGGCCGTGGCAGGAGAACGAATGGGTGGCGCTTGCGCTCCCCATCCTGCGCAGGCAGATCGCGGCGCCCGACCCGCCGCCCGGGCCCGGGCCCTTCGGCCTGTCGGACGCGGCCGCGCTCTCTTTCCTGCTCTCCCGGGCGGGCTTTTCCCGGGTGTCTGTCACTCGGCTGGAGCTGCCCTACGACATCGATCCCGCCCACCTCACGCAGGTGGGCCCCGCGGCAGCGGCATTGCGGGAGGCGAAGGCCGGCGAGAGCGTGCGCGAGCGCTTCGCCGCCGACCTGGCCGAGGCGCTGGGGGGAAGAAGCTTGCGCGCAGTGGCCTTGATCACCACCGCTCGCGCCTGAGGCGGTGTTCAGCGCTCGACGTTCTCTTCGCCGATGGGCCGCCGCGCGGTCAGGTTGAAGCGGCCGTCGTAGACCGGTCGCCCGCCGGTGGTCGGCCCCTGGTACTGGACGAAGAGCATCAGCCCGCCGGTCTCGGTGACGAGCGGCGGCTCGAAGTGCGGGTCGGGATAGAAGAGCATCGTGCCGGGGCCGTACGCCTTCTCGCCGATGGAGAAGGTGCCCTCGAGGATGTACCAGACCTGCGCGAAATCGTGCTTGTGGAAGGGATGATGCGAGCCGGGCTCGTAGCGCACCAGCCCGGCGTTGGGCTCCGTGGGCGCCTCCGCCCGCGGGTGGAAGAGCATCTTGCTCCACTGGCCGGGCCAGCGCAGCGTCTCCCACTCCCGCTCGTCGGCGTGGATGGCGGTGAGCGGCTGGTGCGTCGGGGTCTGGCTCATGGTCCGGTTCCTCCCGGACCAAGTATAGCCGCTCGCTCCCGTTCACAGATCGTAGAGAGAGGGCCCGCCCCGGCGGAGCCCGCGCTCCGCGCAGGCCGCGTCGAGGTGGAGGGTGGACCAGTCGGAGAGCGCCAGCGGCTCGCTCCCGCTGCCCACGTACGTCTTCAGGTAGGAGTTGCACTCGCGGCAGAAATCGATGCGGAAGCTCTCCTCGCCCTCCGGCTCGAGCACGCCGAGCCGCTCCACGGTCTCGTTGCGGCAGAAGGGGCAGCCGATGCGCGCGTAGCGCCAGCTCGTGGCGCACAGACCGCAGACGAGGTGGCGCTCGCGGCCCCGGTCCGACTCGCGCAACTGCGCCATCGCCGGGAGCGCGCCGCAGGTGGGGCAGCAGCTCGAATTCCAGTCTTCGGCGCCACCTTCCGGCACCAGGCTGCCCAGCGCCTTCCAGGCGAGGAACGAGGCGAGGCCTGCGGGAGCTTCGCCGTCGCTTCCGGCGACCGCGCGCGCCAGCCGCGTGCCGGCCTCCGGGTTCTCGCCCAGCAGCACGCAGAGCGTGCGGCACTCGTGCAGCAGCGCCGGCGGGAGCGCCTGGGCGAGCAGCGCCTCCGCCATTGCCGCGATCCGTTTGCCCGCGTCCGCGAACAGCGCCGGGTCCAGCGCCTCGCTGCGCAAGAGCGGCACCCCGCGCGCGATCTCGTCGGAGGAGCGGGGATCGCGCCGCCGCTGCGGCACGCTCCCCGCGCTCTCGACCCCCTCCTGGAGCAACGCCAGGTCGGCCAGGTACGGATGCGACTCGATCCACCCCTTCACGCCCTGCACCGCCGCGCTCACGCCAGGCCCTTCCCCACCTTCTGCACGTTGACGAGGCAGGCCTTCGTCTCCTGGATCCAGGTGTTGGGATCGCCGGCGTCGATGGTGATCAGGTTCGTGCTCGCGCCCCGGCTCAGGCCCTTGAAACCCCAGTTGTAGGGCATCCAGACGATGGGGACTTCCTTGCCGTTGATGGACAAGGACTGCATGCGGCCGGTGACCACTGCCTTGACCACCACTTCGCCCCGCGCCGAGGAGACCTTGACGCCGTCGCCGGAGCGGATGGAGAGCTTCTGCGCCAATTGCTCGGGCAGCTCGACGATCGGTTCGGGCACCAGCTCGTTGAGCCAGGGGATGTTCCGGGTGACGGTGCCGGCGCACCAGTGCTCGGCGATGCTGGAGGTGCAGAGCACGTACGGGTACTGGTCGCGCCCGCCGATCGGCTGCTTCCCCTTGATGCGCGGGTACTTCACGCAGGGGTTCGTCGCCACCTTGGCGTGCAGCGCGTTGGTGGTCGGGCTCTCCACCGGCTCGTAGAACTCGGGGAGCGGTCCGTCGACCGGCACGTTGGAGGCGTCGCGCGGCATCCCCTCCACCTTCGCGTCCGGGTCCTTGTAGGGCGCGGCGAAGAGGCGGGCGAGGCCTTCGCCCGTCATGCGGAAGGGCTTCTGGCCGTTCGGCGTCTTCGGGCCGTCGGTCGCGAGCGGGACGTCCGGGGTGTCGTACCCCGTCCACTTGCCCTGCGCCTCGTCCCACCAGATCAGCGCGTTCTTCGCGTCGAAAGGCTTGCCTTCGGCGTCGCAGGAGGCGCGGTTGTAGAGGACGTGCATGTTCCCCGGCCAGCTCCAGGCGAAGCCGGGGTAGATGCCCAGCCCGCTCGGGTCGGTCTTGCCGTCGCGGCGCTTGCTCAGGTTCTTGCCGCCGCCGTAGACGCCCGCGTAGACCCAGCAGCCGCTGGAGGTGGTGCCGTCGGCCTGCAACTCGGCGATGCCCTTGACCGTCTCGCCGGTCTTGAGGTTGTAGCCGCCGATCTCCTTCAGCACCTGCTCGGCCATGTCCTTCTGCGGGTAGCTCCAGACGGTTTTCTTGAAGATCGCGTCCTTCTCCGCCCCCGACTCTGCGTACAGCTCGCGCACGCGGCGGAAGACGCGATCGATGATCTCCAGGTCGCCCTTCGCCTCGCCCACCGGCGCGATGCCCGTGTACCGCCACTGCACCATGCGGCCGGAGTTGGTGACGGTGCCGTCCTTTTCCAGGGAGGAGGCGGCGGGGAGGAAGATCACCTCGGTGGCGATCGACTTCGGGTCGGTTCCCGGTCTCTCCCAGAACGCGGCCGTCTCCGTCATGAAGAGGTCGGCGACGACCAGCATCTCCAGCTTCGTCAGCGCCTCGTGGACGAGGTTCAGGTTCGGGTTCGTCACCAGCGGGTTCTGCCCCATCACGTAGAGGAGCTTCGACTTGCCCTCCAGCGCGGTCTCGAAGATGCGGAAGATCGAGTAGTTCTTTCCGCCGTTCTTCTTCGGGAGCCAGCCGTAGCCGAAGTCGTTTCCGGCGGTGGCGTTGTCTCCGAACCAGGCCTTGGTCAGGTTGACGAGGAACTTGGCCCGGAAGGTGCCGTACTTCTTCGTCCACTCCGCCAGCGTCGGCTCGGTGTGGCTGGGCGAGGCGAGGTAGCCCGGCACGTAGTTGAAGAGGAGCGCCATGTCGGAGGCGCCCTGCACGTTGGGCTCGCCCCGCAGCGCGTTGACCCCGCCGCCGGGCTTGCCGATGTTGCCCAGCAGCATCTGGAGGATGCCGAAGCTGCGGATGTTCTGCACGCCGACCGTGTGCTGCGTCATCCCCAGTGCGTACAGGATCGTGCCTGGCCGGTTGCGGATCAGCGTCTCGGCGATCTTCTTGATCGTCGCCGCCGGGACGCCGGAGATCTGCTCGCCCACCTCCAGGGTGTATCGCTTGAAGAAGGTCCGCAGCTTGCTGAACACCGAGCGCGGATCGTCGAGGCTCGCCACCTTGAGCGGCTTGCCGTCCTCTCCCGTGGTGTACGCCCAGCTGGCGCTGTCGTACTTGAAGGCGGCCTGCTGGAAGCCGGAGAACACGCCCTCGTCGAAGGCGAAGTCGTCCTTGACCGCGCAGAGCGCGTTGGTGTGCAGCTTCACGTACCCGGCGTCGTAGGCGTCGTGCTCCAGGATGTAGTTGATGACGGAGTTGAGGAAGGCGATGTCGGTGCCCGGGCGGATGCGCGCGTAGATGTCGGCGATCGCCGAGGTGCGGTTGAAGCGGGGGTCGACGTGGATGACGATGGCGCCCTTCTCCTTGGCGCGCATCACCCACTTCATCGACATCGAGTGGTTCTCGGCGGCGTTCGAGCCCTCGATGAGGAAGACCTTGGCGTTCTTCAGGTCGATCCAGTGATTCGTCATCGCCCCGCGACCGAAGGAGGTCCCCAGACTGGAGACCGTGGGGCTGTGTCAAAGTCTTGCTTGATGTTCCACGTATGGGGTGCCGAAGATGCGCCCCATCTTGGACATCAGGTAGCACTCCTCGTTCGTGTTCTGGCCGCCGCCCAGGAAGGCGATCGCGTCGGTGCGGTTGACGGCGACGTCCGCATCACCGTTCTTCTCCGTGGCGATCCAGTTCTCGTCGCGCACCTTCTTGATCTTGCGGGCGAGCTTGTCCACCGCCTCGTCCCAGCTGATCTTCTGCCACTTGTCGCTGCCGGGGGCGCGGTAGAGCGGCGTCTTCACCCGCTGGTCGGAGTTCGGCACCGCCCCGAGCGATGCCCCCTTGCTGCAGAGGGACCCTTCGTTGACGACGTGGTCGGGGTCGCCCTCCAGGTGGACCAGCTTGTCGTCCTTCACGTACCCGACCAGCCCGCAGCCGCAGGAGCAGAAGGTGCACACCGAGGTGTACTCCTTCGCGTCCTTGAGCCGCGTGCCCTTGGCGGCGCCCTGCACCGCCTCGACGTCGAAGCCCAGGGTGCTGAGGGCGAGACCAGAGCCGACGGCCCCGGAGGCGCGCTTGAGGAAGGATCTCCGGCTGGTGGCCATCTTACGTCCTCCCCACCGGCTCGGGCTCGTGGGCCAGGACCGGGAGATGAAAGACCAGGAATCGGTAGGCGAGCAGCAGGAACGAGACCAGTCCGACGGTGATGAGGATCTCGGTGACCGCCGGGAAGTACGGAAGGCGCGCGCCCGCCTGGGAGAAGAAGTTCACGTCGAAGCGGTTGAGGATCACGCCGGCGATCACGCACACGGCCGCCCAGAGCAGGGCGGAGGTCGACTGGCGCGCCGCCTCGCTGGAGTAGAGCGCGAGCGGCAGGATCACGCCGATGCCGATCTCCAGCAGCCAGAGGAGGCTGGCGAGGTCGCCGGCGAAGAGCAGCCCGAGCCTTCCGCGCACGGCCAGGTCGCCGACCTTGACCAGGAGGTAGAGGCCGAGCGCGATCTGCGCGCCGCGGGCGAGGCCGCGGAGGATCGCGGTCTCCGGCGGCCGCCGCAGCGCGCGGGAGCTGGCGATGGACTCGAACGACACCGTGGCGAGGCCCACGGCGATGGAGGAGAGAAAGAAGAGCTGGGGAAGGATGGGCGTGTACCAGAGCTCGCTCAACCGGCCCTTCATGAGCAGGAACAGCGCGCCCAGCGAGGACTGGTGCAAGAAGGAGAGGACGATGCCGGCGATCACCAGCGGATAGGTCATCGCGGTGAGCACCTTGCGGGTCTTCTCCCAGCGCAGCCCCTCCGCGGCGACCGGGCCAAACTCCAGCCCCAGCACCGTGAGGTAGGTGGTGATGCAGATGGCCACCTCGAACATCACCGAGCGCGGCTGGCCGTAGACGATCGACTTCCACAGCGCCCAGGGCTTGCCGACGTCGAGCGTGATCCCGATGCCGGCGATCAGGTAGCCGAGGAAGGCGGTGAGGATCGCGGGCCGGACGATCGGCTTGTACTTCTTCATGCCGAAGATGTAGTAGGCGGCGCTCATCGTGTAGCCGCCGGCCGCCAGCGCCACGCCGCAGAGCAGGTCGAACGCGACCCAGATGCCCCACGGATGCGGATCGCTCAGGTTGGTGGACGCGCCCAGGCCGAATCCCAGCCGGAAGAGGGCGGAGAGGATGCCGGCGCCCGTGAGGACGGCGAGGAGGATGGTCCCGCGGGTGAGGAACTTCTGCGTCTGCTGGAGGGGGGCGTTCATCGCTTCTCCTCCTTCGAACCGCGGTTGCGCCAGGCGGCGATGGCGGCCAGCCCGACGAAGAGGCCCCCGGCTGCGACCGGGACCTTCGACAGCGAAGCCCAGGTGAGCGCGGGCAGCGGCTCCTTCGGGACGTTCATGCGGAAGCCGAGCTTCTCGAACGGGACCCCCGAGATGTAGAGCCAGGAGGTGCCCCCCGCCTCGCTCTTGCCGTAGACGTGGTCGACGTACTTGCCGTTGCCGCTCGCGATCCGGCGCTCCGCCTCCTTCAGCAGTTCCTCGCGGTCGCCGTACGTCAGCGCCTGCGTCGGGCAGGTCTTCACGCAGGCGGGCTTGCGTCCCTCGGCCGTGCGGTCGGCGCAGAAGGAGCACTTGCGCACGTGCGGCGCGATCTTGCCCCACTCGTATCCGATCGATCCGAAGGGGCACGCCATCATGCAGTACCGGCAGCCGACGCAGCGCGAGTAGTCGTAGGTCACCGCGCCCGATCCCGTCTTCACCAGGGCCGCGGGCGGGCACGCCGAGGCGCAGGCCGGGTCCTCGCAGTGCATGCATTGCGTCTTCACGAAGTTCCACACCGCGCCGGCTTCGGTCTTGTGCTCGACGAAGCGGACGGTGGTGAAGGTGTTCGCGTCGATCGCGGGCGGATTGGTGAAGTCCGCGCTGGCCGCGGTCTTCTCGCCCTCGTTGCAGTTCCAGGCCTTGCAGCTCACCTGGCACGCGCGACACCCGATGCAGCGGGTGAGGTCGACCAGGACGCCTTTCCGACCGGTTTGGGGAACGGTCATCGCACGGCTCCGCTCTGGTGGGGCGAGAACGGGCTCGTGTCACAGCATCGTGCGTGCCATGCCGCCGGATCCGATGGGATTTCCGCGGAGAGGGGAGCAAATCGCGCAGGAGATTCGTGTTTTTCTGCCCGGCGCCGAATCCATTGCGCCCAGGCCGAGGCACGCGGCTCAGAGCGGGCAGGAGCCGAAATGCGTGGGGCCCGCCTTGCGGAGCAGGGAGCCAGCGAGGATCTCGGCGCCCACCGCGCGGCCGGCGACGAGACCGGCCTGGTTGCTGAACTCGAAGTGCACCCCGCCGAAGATGCGGGAGCGGCCGGCTTCGAGCGCAGCCGCCGAGAAGCCCGTATAGAAGCGCGGGGCGCCGCCGGGGGCGCCGTCGTTCTGGTGGGCGAAGGCGACGTCGTCGCGGCAGAAGAAGCCTGCCAGCACGGTGGCCGCGGCCGCGGAGAAGGCGCTGTGCCCGGAGGTGTGCTGCGGGTTGCCGCCGATGCCGCCGCCGCGCGGCTTCCAGGCCGGGTCGGCCTCCGTCGCCGGGTTGCCGTCGGTATCGGCTTCGTTGATCGCGGTGGCCGGCCGCCAGTGCGCGTAGAGGAACTTGGACTGGAACGTCGGCGCGACCACGTCGGCCAGGGCCATGGAGACGAGCGCGAGAAGGCGGGCCTCGTCGAGGAAGGGCACGCGCCGCGACCCGGCCACCTCGAGCGCGATCCCCACCCATTCGCCCGGGGGCTGATCCGTTCCCGGCGCCAGGTTCCAGAACTGGAAGGTGGCCAGGAGACCGGGGTCGGGCAGGGCGGCGTTCCCCAGCACCTCGACCTCGTTCAGCGCTCCCGCGTACTCGACGCTGTCGAGCGCTGGCGGCGGCGGGCTGACGAATGCGGCGGGATCCTGGACGGCGAAGGGCACGAGATTCCTGAACTGCGCGTTGGACCATGCGGCGCGGAACACTCCGGGCCCGGATCCCGCCGGCACCGTCTCCACGGGGCGCGAGCCGTCCGCTGCCCGCGCCGCGACGACCTGGGCGCCGACCGCGGCCCCCCAGGCGGCGCCCCTGTCCACTCCGGGACGATGATCGAGCGCGGCGAGATCGGCGGCAAACTGCGCGTCGAAGCGCGCCGCCTGGTCGGGGAAGAGCGCCGCCAGGACGGCTCGCGCGGCCGCCGCCGCGGCCGCGGGGAGGCTGGCGATGACCGGCGCCCCGTCGGGCGGGACCAGCGCCGGCGTCCGGCCGAAGGGGCCGCGCGAGACGATGCCGTTGACGGCGTCGAAGATGGCGACGTCCACCATCGCGTACGTGCGCGCCGCGTCCACGTCCGCGGCCTTTGCCGTGCGCACCGCGTCGCGGGCGAGACCGTTCCAGGTGCGGATGGTGTCGGGCTCGCCCGCTGCCAGGTCCTGGGCCCGGGCATTGCGCGCTGCGGCGCAGACAAGGATGGCGGCAAACCCGCTGCGGAGCAGTGTCTTCATCGTGCGCCCCCTTCGTCGGCCGGCGCAGGGAAGATGGAGGCAGCGGCGCCAGTATTCCCTGGACTCGAACGGGTACCGGCGTGACGAGGCGCACAGAAGCAGGGGGCGCCTTCATGGTAGAGGCAAGAAGGCAGTTCCTGCGGCGAGGCGACCCTGACGACCCGCGTCGACTATCCAGGCACCGGGGACCTCTCGTTGCGCACCGGCAACGGGTACCAGGTGATCGTGGGCAAGAAGTCGCCGCCCCCTTCGTCGCGCGGGCTCCGCTTCCTGCGCGGCCGCGACTTCGAGGCGCGCGCGCCGGCGGGTCAGCCCTCCGTCACCCTGGTGGCAAGCCCTCTCGAGGCCTCGGTGGTGGGGCGGCTGGCGAAGTCCAAAAAGCGTCCCCTCGAGCACGAGCTGGTCTCGCTGGAGGTGTACGACGGCCAGGGGACGAGCGCGACCGTGCGCTCGGGCGCGGAGACCGCCCAGCTCGAGCTGACCGCCCGCGAGGGCAAGCTGTTCTCGAAGAAGAAGCTGCTCTTCTGGCACGGAGCGCGCGGCGACCTGGGCGGGGCGAGCTGGCCCGACGTACAGCTCCTGGAGGTGACGGCCTCCGGGGACGTTCCCTTCGCGGCTCAAGTGGAGGCGACCTGCGGCGACGCGCGGGGAACCCTCGGCCTCTTCGACGTGCTGGCGGAGGACCCGGAGGCGCCCGGCACGTTCCGCACCCTTCGCCACGGCCTCTTCCGCTCGCGCACGCCGCGGCTGAGGATCTGCTCCGGAGGCCTGGAGCCGGGGCAGCTCCGCTTCGTGCTCGACGACGGCGCGGAGGAGACCGACGACGAGGTCGACTTCACCGGCCTGCTCGCCGGCAAGGACAGCGTCGAGCTGCCGGCCTATGCCCGCCTGGGCAGCGGGGTGACCGGCAAGGTCAACCAGGGCGTGGGCCGCAAGCGCCTGGTGCAAGAGAGCGCCGAGGAGGCTCCGGCGGAGGGCGACTGCGCGCTCTTCCTGCACGGGGAGAACCGCCTGCGGGTGGAAGCGGCCGGCGCGCCCCTCTTCGTCTCCCGCTCCTTCCACTACCTGGCCGACGAGCGGACGGTCCCGGGCGGCTGGTTCCAGCCCGACGAGGTGGAGGTGGAGGGGGCGAAGCTGCGGGTCATCAAGGGATCGCTGACGCTCGACTTCCGCGACGCGGCCACGGACGCGCAGGTCTCCCGGGCGCTGCACGCGCTGCGGGCGCGGCCGCGCAGCTTCGCCGGCCAGTACAACGTCGTCGAGGCGCACTTCGGCGAGGACGTGACCGGCGGGAAGCTGGCGGACCTGTGCAAGGAAGTGAAGGGCCTGGAGGATCCCGACATCGAGGCGGTGGGCTTCGTTCCCCTGCTCGTCCCCGCGCTCTCCTCCCTGCAGGAGCGGCTGCCGCAGCCGCTGCTGGGCGACTTCGCCGTCGCCACCCACACCTTCAACAACGCCGACGACCACTGGCACCACTTCGTCATCCACACCTTCCCCGCGCACCGGCTGATCGAGAGCCGGCTCTTCCCCGACCAGCGCCCGCCGCAGGTCGCCGTGGCCGGGGCCCGCTTCGAGACCAACAAGAGCTTCCTCCGCCCGGAGGCCCAGGACGAGCTGCGCCGCGTCCGGGAGCTGAACGACCAGGAGCCGGAGCGGAAGATCGCCATCTTCGGCCATACCGACCGGGTAGGCGCCGACGCCTCGAACAACGACCTGAGCCGGGCGCGCGCCGGGGCGATGAACGCGCTTCTGCGGCACGACGAGGGCTTCTGGTACGACCACTTCGCCGTCCACGAGCACCTGGGCAACGGGACGCCGGAGCTGAAGTTCGCGCTGCGCGACCTGGGACAGTTCGCCGGACCCATCGACGGCACCGCCTCCCCGCAACTGGACGCCGCGGTGGACGCCTTCAAGGCTTCCCACGGCCTGGGCGGGACGGGGGCGACGGCGGCCACCCGCCAGGCGATCGGAGAGGCGCTG
>DATKAG010000543.1:0-13222 GCA_035498355.1 Myxococcales bacterium
CAGGTGGCCGAGGATCACCGGATCCTGCGGCGCCAGCCGGTCCGCGCGCCGCAGCTCGGGCAGTGCCTCGCCGGCGCGGCCCAGCTTGAGCAGGCAGAACCCGTAGGAGTCGGCGATGGCGCCGTCGTCGGGGCGCAGCTCCACCGCCCGGGCCAGCAGCGTCTCCGCCTCGCGCAGCTCCGCCGGGCTGCCCCGCTCGGTCAAAGTATATCCAATGTAATTCAGGGCGCCGGTGTGCTCGGGCTGCACCGCCAGCACCCGGCGCATGGTGGAGAGGGCCTTCCGCCGCGCTCCCGCCCGATCCTGCGCGTTGGCCAGCGCGTAGAGCAGCCCGTCGGTGGCGGGATGCGAAGCGCGCACGGCGGCGGCAAGCAATTTCTCCGCCTCCGCCGCCTTCCCCGCCCGGTCGAAGACCTCCAGCAGCGCCAGGGCCACCCCCTCCTCCGAGGGCCGCTGCGCGAAGATGCCCCGCAGCCGGCGCATGGCCTCCTCCGGCTCGCCCGCCCTGCCCCGCGCCAGCGCCGCCTGGACGCGCGCATCCACCACCAGGGCGCCCAGGTCCATCCCCAGGAGCGCAGGCGGCGGCTGCCCGCCCTTCGCCGCCAGGAGCTTGCGCTCGATGGACTCGAAGGCCGCCGCCCCGTCGCGCGGATGGCCCCGCTGCACCAGCGCCAGCGCCCGGTAGAAGGAGAGCTCCGGGTGATCGGGATAGAGCCGCAGCGCCCCCTCCAGCGCCGTCTGCGCTTCCGCGCTCCGCCTCGCCCCCATCAGCGGCACCGCCACCCGCACCAGCGCCCCGGCCAGCTCGCGGCGGTCCTCCTCCCCCTCGCCGGACTTGCCGTCCCAGGGGGAGGTGTTCGCGGCCAGGGCGAGCAGCTTGCGCGCGTGCGCCGAGACCGTGTCCAGGTCGCCGTCGCTCAGCGCCACCCGGGCCAGCGCCGCGAGGATGTCGGGCGCCTCCGGCCGCTGCGCGAGCAATTTCAGATACCGCTCCCGCGCCTCCGGATACTTGCGCCTCGACTCCAGCCAGCCCGCTTCCGCCGCCAGCGCCTCGGGATCGGAGGGGGAAGCCGCGCGCGCCTGGGCGAAGGCCCGCTGCGCCCGCTCCTCGTCGCCGTGCTGGACAGCCCAGCGGCCCAGCTCGACCCAGAGCGCGGAGCAAGCGTCTTGCAGCCGCTCCCCCGCGGTGGGATCGGCCTGCTCGCCCGCGGACTCCTTCTGCACCAGGCGGAGGCGATGGGAAAGGCGCGAGGCCACGGCCTCCGCGGCGACCGCGTCGCCCTGGGCGAGATCGATGCGGGCCAGGTCGCGCCAGGCGTCGGGATCGTCGGGCTGCGCGGCGATGGCCGCCCCGAACTGCTCCTGCGCCAGGGCGATCTGCCCACGGCTGGCCAGGAGCCGGGCGGAGAGGAGCAGCGCCGGGGCGTGCGCGGGATCGAGGGCGAGCGCCGCCTGGAGCTGCTCCTCGGCCTCGGATGTCTGCCCCTGCCGGAGCAGCACCTCCGCCAGCACGGTGTGCAGGTGGGGCGAGCCCGGATCGTAGAGCAGGGCCTGGCGAAGCTCGGAGGCGGCGGTGGCCGGGTCCTCGGCGTTCTTCGCCATCTGGGCGTCGAGGTAGTGCCGGTAGGCGCGCGCGCTCGCGTAAGGCTCGGGGGCCGGCGCCGGGCTGGTTTCGTCCGGCTGGCGGACCGCCTCCCGCTGGGGCGGCGCGTGCGCGCAAGCGAGGGCGAAAAAGAGCGGCAGCCAGCGCTTCATGGGCAGGGCGCTCCGGCGCTGCGGCTGTTGCAGGAGTCGCGTCCAGGGCGCGGCCAGGCCACCGCGCT
Organism: Myxococcales bacterium; assembly: GCA_035498355.1. Taxonomy (GTDB): domain Bacteria; phylum Myxococcota; class Myxococcia; order Myxococcales; family 40CM-4-68-19; genus 40CM-4-68-19. The sequence continues at coordinate 1,824 of DATKAG010000543.1, forward strand.
GGCCTGCAAGGGAGGCGAGGGGAGGTCGATCGCCCAGACCAGACCGGCGCCGTCGGGGACATAGGCCCGGCCGTAGCTGCCCGAGGCATCGAGGGCGGGAACGGGAGGCGCCCCGGAATAGCCGGCGACGCTGAGCAGGGTGGCCGCGCCCGCCGCGCCCACCAGCTTGAGCGCGCCGCTCTGCTGCACCACCAGCACCATCCCCGAGGGATCCTGGAGGATGGCCGGCCCGGAGATCGCCCCGCCCAGCGCCTGCGTCCAGGCAGGTGCCCCGCTGGACTGGACCCAGGAGTAGACGTTGCCGGCGTCGTCGCTGGTGTAGACGTGGGTGCCGTCGAACACCGGCGCCCGGGAGAGCGCTCCCGGGGTGTGCGGCCAGGGAGCCGTGTACATGTCCTTCCAGCAGGTGCTCCCCGTGCAGGTCGAGGTGGTGGCGACGCGGTGCAGGTCGCCGGAGAAGGTGCCGAAGATGGCGTTCAGGGGAGCATTGGGGACCAGCGCCGGCGCGTCGAGCAAGGCCACGCTGCCGTTGTAGGTGGCCGCGGCCCCGAAGTTGAAGTTGGTGCCGTTCTGGTCGATGGAGGTGAAGGTCGCGGCGCTGGCCAGCACCACCTTTCCCGGCAGCGCGCTCACCCCGGTCAGCTCGCTGTTGCCGTTGATCAGGAAGAGGTTGTCCGTCGAGGAGCACGTGCCCGGATAGACGAAGAGGTTGTTGGTCCCCAGGTTCCTGCGCGCGGTGGCCACCACCACCGCCACCTCGACCGGGTTGCCGCTGACGTTGGCGGTGGTGACGGCCGGGGGAGCGCCCAGGGTGGTGTTGTTCTGCGTGCACACGGTCGGCGTTCCCGTGGAGGTGACGATGGTCAGATACCCCGTGCAGGAGCTGGCGCAGGAGGCCACCGGCGAGACCGCGTAGATCTTCCCGCTGGGGCCCAGCGCCAGGTCCGCCCCGACGCCCCGGGCCACCGCCTGCGTCCAGGCCTTCGCCCCGGCGGTGGTGAGCGCCGTCACCGCCGTGGCGGTGCCCACGGCCACCTTGCCGCTGGAGGCGAGCAGGACCGGCGCGCCGGTGGGCGGCCCGGGGAGCTGCTGCTTCCAGCGCCAGAGCGAGATCACGGCCAGGCCGTCGCCCCCGGTGGCCCCGGAGGGAGCGGCGCCCGTCGCCGCGTTTCCCATCCGGTCCGCGCCGCTGCCGGTCACGGGCAAGAGAACGGTCCCGAAGCCGTCGGCCTGGGGAAGCGAGGGCGCGGCATCGCCGAAGTCCACCGTCGCCTGGAAGTGGTGCGTCTGGTTCCCGTTCGCGCAGGTCGACGGCGAGACGCCGGTCTCCACGGCGGAGATCGTCTTGCCGCCCGAAACCGCCACCGCCGCCAGGCCGGTTCCCGCCCCGCAGTCGGTCACGTCGAGCGTGAGCAGGGCCACGTCGTCGCGCAAGAGGTGCGTCGCGGACTGCCGGCCGCAGGTCGCGGTGGCGTCGCAGACACCCGCGGGCTGGGCGCCGGCGTAGTCCACGTGCGGAGCGGTCACGGCCGGGGCCACCGCGTCCACCTGGATGGAGGCGACGGGGACGCTGGACGCGTTCCCCAGCTGATCGGTGGCCACCACCGAGAAGCGCATCGGCCCTTCCCCGCGCATGCCGCTGACGGGGACCTGGAAATGCACCGTTCCGCCGGGGCCGGCGATGGGGGCAGGATCGAGCGGCGTCCCCGGCAGCACGTCGGCGGGATCGAGGTGCACGGCCACCGAGGCTACCCCCGCGCCGGGGTCCGTGGCCTGGACCGAGATCTCCACGTCCGGCTTGCCGGCGCCGCCGGCGAACCAGGTCTTGCCGTCCTCGCCTGCCGTCCCGGCGCTGACCGGGACGATGGCGCCGATGGCGGGAGGGGCGTCGTCGATCTGCAGCACCCCGTCGGCCTCGCCCTGGTTCCCGGCGCGGTCGTCGACCGTCACCTGGAAGGGCCGCGGAGCCGCCGAGCCGAGGAACTGCACGTCCCTCGGCACCTGGAAGGAGAACCCTCCCTCCACCGGCGTGCCGGGGAAGGTGCAGGTGGCCGAGGCGCAGCCCGGCACCGTGAGAGACGCCGACACCGGGTCGGTCCCGTCGCGGGTGATCTGCGCCAGGACGGAGAGCGCCGGGCCGCTGCGCAGGTACCAGCCCGCGCCGTCGGCCGGGGTGGTGACGGTGACGGTGAGCGAAGGCGAGACCGCCAGGCAGATCCCCTCCGGGGAGCAAAAGGCGTCTGTGCGGCAATCGGAGTCCTGGGCGCACCTGCCCTCCGCCGTGGGCCTGCATGCGGCGAGCGCCGCCAGCGCGATGCACGCGGCGGCGCCCTGCGCTCTCATCCCGAGCGGCCGGCGATCTCTGCGAGCTGGGCGCGGCCCGCGTCAGGGGTGAGCTTCCACAGCATCTGCCCGTTGGCGTCGAATTCCAGGTCGAAGAGCCCGCGCCCGGTGAGCTGGCGCATGCGGGCGGTGGACTCGTCGCGCGAGAAGCCGCTGGCCTTGGCCACCTGGTCCACGTTCACCTGGCCGGAGTTGTTGCGGGCCAGGGTGAGGGCCACCTCGGAGAAGTGCCGGTCGTCGGCCTCCTGCTCGAAGCGCGCCCGCTTGCGGCCGGCGAGCACGATGCCCACGCCCACCGCCAGCACGATCAGTCCCACCACCAGCCCGGAGAGGTCGGCGAAGCCGCTCAACCCCTTGAGCATCACCAAGGAAAAAGCGCCGCCCAGGATGGCAACGAACCCGCCGCCGATGGTGAGGATTCCGCTGGTGCGCATGCCCTTTCCCTTACTGGAACGATACCTTGGGCACCCCGGCGGCGCCGCTTTCCGCCTTGAAATACTCCTTGGGCGCAAAGCCGCCGATCTTCGCCCACCAGGCGCCGGGGATGCGGCGGATGTCGCTGTTGTACTGCTGGACTGCGTCGTTGTAGCGCTTGCGCTCCACCGCCAGGCGGTTCTCGGTGCCGGCCAGCTCGTCCATCAGCCGGGTGAAGGTGGAGTCGGCCTTGAGCTGCGGGTACGCCTCGGCGATGGAGATCAGCTTGCTGATGGCGCCCTCGAACTGGTTGGCCGTCTGGATCTTCTCCGCCCGCGTGGAGGCGCCCATCATGGCGGCGCGGGCGTTGGAGACGTCGTCGAAGATCGACTTCTCGTGCTTCGCGTAGCCCTTGACCGTCTCCACCAGGTTGGGGACCAGGTCGGCGCGGCGCTGCAGCTGGTTCTCCACCTGGCTCCAGGCGGCCTCGACCTGCTGCTCCTCGTTGACGATCCGGTTGTAGCCGCAGGGCCCGCAACCGGCGAGGAGAAGGACCAGGATCGGGGCGTACTTGCGCATGCGCATTGATCTTCCTCCGCCTTGGCAGTTTAACACGCGGGTCGCTGTGCGCCGTCAAACCGAAAGGTGCGATTGCAGGTGCGCGCGGACCAGCACCCGCGCGGTTAGCACCGCCTCGCGCAGCGGCAGCCCGAGGGCCAATCCCGAGGCGATGGCGCTGGCGAGGCGGCAGCCGGTGCCGCGGCCCGTGGCGGCGATCCGGGGAGCGGAAAAGATCTCGATGCCGTCCTTGGTCGCCAGCACGTCCTCGGGGGTGCCCGGAAGATGTCCGCCCTTGAGGAGCACCGCCGCGAGCCCTTGGCGGAGCAGCTTGGCCACGTCCGCGGGGCCACCCAATAAAGCCTCTGCTTCCGGTATGTTGGGCGTCAGGATCCCGCCGGCCGCGAGCTCGAGCAGCGAACGCGGGGGCCCCTCGAACAAGGGAGCGCCGCTGGAGGAAGCGAGCACCGGGTCGACGATCAGGGGGATACCCGCCGGCAAGAGCGCCCGGATGGCGCGCGCATTCGCCAGGTTGCCCACCATTCCGATCTTGATGGCCCGGACGTCTTCCTCCTCCAGGAGGGCGCGCACGCTGTCCGCGATCAGATCCGCGTCCACGGCCTGGTACCGGCGGGCGGCGCGGCGAGTCTGCACCGTGAGCGCGGTGGCCACGCAGAGGGGCGTCGCCCCCGAGGCGCGCACTGCCTCCGCATCGGCCAGCAGCCCCGCCCCGCCGCTGGGATCGAGGCCGGCCAGGACCAGGACGCAGGGCGCGCTCATCGCCCCGCCCGATCGACCAGGGCGCGATAGAGGGCGAGATGCTCGGGCCCTCCCAGAAGCTCGGGATGCCACTGCACGCCCAGGGCGAACTTCCCCGGCAGCTCGATGGCCTCCACGATCCCGTCCGGGGCCAGGGCCGAGACGCGGGCGCGGCCGGCCTCCTTCACCGCCTGGTGGTGGGTGGAGTTCACCCGCAGGCGTCCGGCGCCGACGATGGCGAGCAGATCGGTCCCGGGAAGGACCGTCACCTCATGGCCCGGTTCCCGGGGATCGTTTCCCTGCTCGTGGTCGAGCGCTCCCGCCTTCTCCTCGCGGATGTCCTGCAGGAGCGTCCCACCCAGCTCCACCGCCAGAAGCTGCATCCCCCCGCACACGCCCAGCACGGGCACGTCCCGGGCGAGCGCCGCGCGCAGGAGGCGCTGCTCGTACGCCGTGCGCTCCCGCTTGAGCGGCCCCATGCGCTGGCCCGCCGCGGCGCCGTACATCTCGGCGGGGATGTCGAAGGCCCCGCCGGTGATGAGGAGGCCGTCGCAGAGCTCCAGCGCCTCCTCCGATTCGTCGAAGGGAAGGACCACGGGCAGCCCGCCGGCGGCGAGCACCGCCTCCGCGTACGCCTGCTTCAGCTCGTATTGCGGGAGCGAGGGGCGCCCGGGGCGCGCGCCGGTCTGTCCCACGTCGGGGGTGATGCCGATGACCGGCCTCATGGGGCGAACGCCCGGGCCAGCTCCCGGGCGGCCGACTCGGGATCCTCCGCGTTGCAGAGGGAGGCGATGGCGGCCGCGCAGCGGGCGCCGGCCTCCGCCACCATCCCCGCGTTGGCGGCAGTGATCCCGCCGATGGCCACCACCGGCACCCTGGAGCGCCGCACCGCCTCGCGCAGCCCCTCGATCCCGTGCGGTGGAGGAAGCGGCGCGCCCGGCTTGGAGGCGGTGGCGAAGACGGGGCCGAAGCCGATGTAGTCGGCTGACTGGGAGCGGTCGATCTCCTCGGCCGAGTGCGTGCTCACGCCGATCAGGGCTGCGGGCCCGAGGATGGCCCGGGCCGCCTCGCAGGGCAGATCCTCCTGGCCGAGATGCACGCCGTCCGCCTCGGCGAGGCGGGCGACGTCGGGGCGGTCATTGACGAGGAAAAGGGCCTTGCCGGCGCACAGCTTGCGCGCTTCCCTGGCCAGCCGGAGAAGCTCCCCGGCGCCCGCCTGCTTCAGCCGGAGCTGGACCACGGCCGCCCCTCCCCGGACGAAAGCCCCCACCAGCTCGAGCGGCGGCCGGGGGGCCGAGCCGTCGACGATGGCATACAGCCCTGCGGGCAGGAGGGGCATCGGGCTGACAATAACGTAATGCCATGTTAGAAGCCCCCCTCCCAAAGGAGCGCCGCGGTGTCCGAAAAGAAGGAAGAGATCCCCCTGAGGTACCTCGACCGGCGGGTGGTCGAGCGCTACATCAAGAAGGGCCTGTTGGACGAGAAGGAGTACCAGCGGCACCTCAAGGCGCTGGAGGACCTCTCGGAGAAGGCCGGCAACGTGGAGACCGAGTTCACCTCCCTGGGCGAGCTGGGCCCCACGCGGTAGGTGGTTCCGCTCCTCCTCCTCGCCAGCCTCACCACGGCGCCCAGCGCCGCCCGCAAGACCCCGCTGGTGCTGGCGGTGGAGCGGGCCCGGCCGGCGGTGGTGAACATCAATGCCCAGGAAGTGGTGCGGGCCCCCGCGGCCAACGACCCCTGGTCGATGTTCTTCGGCGGCCGGATGCGCGACCAGGTGCGCACTTCCCTGGGCTCGGGCTTCGTCTTCGACGAGAAGGGCTTCGTGCTCACCAACTACCACGTGGTGGCGCGCGGCAGCCGCATCCAGGTGAGCTTCGCCGACGGATCGGATTTCACCGCCCGGGTGGTGGGCACCGACCCGGGCGGCGACCTGGCGGTCCTGCGCATCCAGGCGGAGCGGACGTTCCCGGCGGCGCCCCTGGGCATCTCCTCCGACCTGATGCTGGGGGAGCCCGCCGTCGCCATCGGCAACCCCTTCGGGCTCAACCAGAGCGTGAGCATCGGGGTGGTGTCGGCGCTGCACCGGCCGGTGCACGCCGAGGACCGCAGCTACTACGACTTCATCCAGACCGATGCCTCCATCAACCCCGGCAACTCCGGCGGCCCGCTGATCAACGCGGACGGCAACGTGATCGGCGTCTGCTCGGCGGTGCTGGCCAGCGGCCAGGGCATCGGGTTTGCCATCCCCATCGACCGGGCGCTGCGGGTGGCCCGCGAGCTGCAGAAGAGCGGCGCGCTGGCCGACGCCTGGTGGGGATTCGAGGCCGAGAGCCTGGACAAGGAGGCGGCCGCCGCCCTGGGCGCCCGGGCCGGCGCCCTGGTCACCTCGGTGGAGGAGGGATCCCCGGCGGCCGGCGCGGGCCTGCGCCGGGGAGACGCCATCGTGCGGGTGGAGGGAACGCCCGTGGGCGACGCGGACGAGCTTCGCTTCCTGCTGCGCGACATCCCCCTGGGCACCCGGGTCGACCTGGGCGTCTTGCGGGGCAAGGGGAAGGTGGAGGTCTCCGTCACCCCCGCCCCGCTCACCTCGGAGCGCGCCCTGGGGATCTTCGAGTCGCGCAGCGGGCTGAAGGTGAGCGAGCTGTCGATCAAGGAGGCGCGGTCGGCCGGCTACGACGTGCAGAAGCCGGTGCTGGCGGTGCAGGCGGTCTCGCGCAACTCGGCGGCGGCGCGGGTGGGCTTGCGGCGCGGCGACCTGGTGCTCTCGGTAAACAGCGCGGAAGTGGATACGATGAAGGAGTTCGAGAAGGCCCTCTCCCAGGCGCGGAAGAGCGGCCGGGCGGTGCTCCTGGTGCAGCGGGGGTACCGCCTGCAGGAGTTCGCGTTCGACCTGGGGTGACCGATGCCGTCCACCGACCAGACCAAGAAGGACTACGCGCTCGACTTCAACGCCCTGGTGCTCTCCTTGGGCTCCAGCGCCATCGTGCACCTGGGCGAGGCGCCGGATCCCACCAGCGGCCAGAAGCGGGAGAAGCCTGACTTCGTGATGGCCCAGCAGAGCATCGACCTTCTGGGGATGCTGCAGGAGAAGACCCGGGGGAACCTCACTGCCGAGGAAGCGCGCTTCCTGGAGAACATGCTCTTCGACCTGCGCATGCTCTACGTGCAGGTGTCGAAGCGGCAAGGCGCGCCGGAAGAGAAGGGGTGACGCATGCTTTGGAGAGCGAGTGCGGCGGTTGTCCTTGCGGCGTTCGCCGCCAAGGCCCAGACGGCCGACACTGAGCCCTACCCGCTCAAGCTGCGGGTAGGCGGATCGGTGGCGGTCTGCAAGACGGGGGCGATCCTCTGCCCGGCGAACAACCCCGCCTGCGACGACACCTCGGTGGTGACGGCGAGCATCGACGAGGCCCAGGGGCTGGTCTTCAAGGGGCTCAAGCCGGGGACCACCCTCTGCTCTGCCGCCGTCGGCAGCGGGCTGGGCCAGCGCCGGGTCTTTCGCGTCACCGTCACTCCCTGACCGCCCGCAGCAGCAGCGCCTCGGGAGCGCTGCGCAGCCGCGCCACCTCCACCTCGCGGAGCCCGGCGTCGCGGAAGAACGAGCGCAGCGCCGCCTCCCCGTGGACCTCCCCGTCCCCGGTGAACAGCGCCATCGTCAAGCAGAGGAGGACGCCCGCGGCGGAGGCGCCGTCGAAGTCCTTCACCGCCACGGTCCCGCCGTGGACCACGGCCTGCGCGGCCCGGGCCACCAGCCGGGCCGCATCCGCGGGCCCATGGAGGTGGAGGACGTTCGCCAACAGCGCCACGCGCGCGCCGGAAGGCCAGGGAACGTCCCCCAAAAGATCCAGCGCCAGCAACTCCGCGGAGGGTGCCGCGCTCCGCGCCAGATCGAGCACCGCCGGCCGGTCGGCGATCAGGGCGCGCTCGCCGGGATGGGCCGCGAGGAATGCGCCGGCGTACGCCCCTGCTCCGCCGCCCAGGTCGAGCAGCGGACCGCGCGGGCCGAGCCTGGCCGCCACCTCCCGCGCGGCCGGCGCTCCCGCGACCAGAAGGTGCTGGTGGAAGCGGCGAAGATCCTCCCCCGCCAACCCGGAGATGCCGCCGGCCGGGAGCGGGCGATCGGTGCGGATCGCCTCCGCCATGCCGCTCCACACGGCGCCCGGCCGCAGCGCCGGACCCGGCCAGAGCTCGCCGCCGCGCTCGACGAGGGAGCCGTCCAGGAGCAGCACCCGCACCAGCGCCCCCAGCCGCCGGGGGCCGACGCGCAAGCGCTCCGCCAGCGCCGCGGCCGGGCAAGGGAGCGCGGCGAAGAGGCCCAGTTCGTGCGCGGCGCCCAGCGCCGCCTCGATCAAAGGGCCGTGCGCCGGCTGGGGAAAGACGTCCAGGTCCTCGCCTCCAGGAGGGTGTGCAGAAGCTCCGCGTGCGCCGATCCCTCGATCGAGAGCCGCCGGATTCCCCGCTCGCACAGGCGCCGGCAGAGGGGCGGCGGGACGATGAAGCGGGCGGGCTCGCCCGGACCGACACCGCGAGGGTCGCGGTCGCGCGAGAGCAGGCAGGCTTCCGCGTCCAGGTGCAAGCGCGCCGGCCGGTGGGGAAGCGTCCGGAAGGTGCCCTCGAGAACGTCGATGTGGAACATCGCCGCCATCGCGGAGCGCGCCATCCGCTCATCGGCCGCGGCCGGCTCCTCGCGCCACCAGGGCAGCTCCGGCCAGGGGATGTCCTCGGCCCGGGAGAGGAGATCCGGCAGGTCGAGCGCGGACCGCAAGGGATCCGCCCCGGCCGCGCGATCGAGCATCGGCGCGAGCGGGGAGGGGCCGCGCGCCGCGTCGGCCAGCTTCACCCAGCCCGCGAAGCGGCTCGCGTCCCTGGCGAAGGGCGGCTCCGGCCGCCGGATCCAGTCCTGCCAGCCGGCGGCCGAGAGCGCCCGCCCGGCGCGAAGACCGAACGCCTCGTCGATCGAATCGCCGAAGGACAGCCTCCAGAGCGCGCTGCGCCCGAAGAGGCGGGCCAGCGCCTCTCCCGCGAGGACGAAGAGCGCCAGACCCGGGACCGCCTCGCCGGGCACCTCGGGGAAGACGTGGCGGGGAAAGGCGACAAAGCCCAGGTGGATGGCGGCGGCCTCGAGGACGAGCCATGGCGCCGGCCCGCCCGCGAGAGGACGCCGCGGGCCGTGGCAGATCTCGTGGGCCAGGTTGCCGGAGAGGCGCAAGTCGAGGACCTCATGCGGGTCGAGGCCCGATTCCAGGTCGCGCTCCAGCGCTTCGCGATGGGCGGGATCGGCGTTGACCAGCGGAAGCCCCGAGCCGAGGAGCGTTCCCCCCGCCAGCCGGGCGGCGCAGGTCCCCGGCTCCAGCAGGCCGGGTGGCCCCGGGGGGAGGCCCTCGGCCGCGCGCAAGCCGGCGATGCCGCGCAGCGCCTCGCACAGGCGAGGCGTGCGGCGAGGATCGATCTCCATCCACAGCAGCCGCCCCGCCCCATCGTCGCCGCGCAGGATCTGCTCCACCAGCGTGCGCGGCATCCGCTCGCAGTAGAAATCGGCCAGCGGCGCGGGATCCGCCAGGGCGGCCGCGGCCACGATGGAGTCGCGCAGGGCGGCCGGCAGGGCGGGGCGGGGAAACCCGTCCGGCAGCGGCCTCGTCCCCGGCAAGAGGAGCGCGGCGCGGAGGTTGGCGTCGTAGCGCCGCTGGAGTTCCTCCCCGAGGTCCAACCGTCCCCCGCCGGTCCCCGGGCGCAAGCCGTGGGCGCCCGCCGGGTTGGCCGAAGCTAACCGGGAAGGGCCCCGCGGGCGCAAGGGGCGGGGGCGGCCAAGCGCGGCCGTCCCCTCCGCGAAGGCGAGCTACCTCTGGATCTCCTCCAGCGGGATGCCCAGCGCCTTGGCCACGCCCTCACCGTAGGCGCGCTCGGCCTTCAGGCAGTTCCCCACGTGCCGGAGCTTGATCTCCCTGGGCGCGTCGCCCAGCGCCCGCCCGGTGTTCTCGAAGAGCGCCTGCTTCTGCGCGGCGCTCATCAGCCGGAAGAGGGCGCGGGGCTGCGAGTAGTAGTCCTCGTCCTGGCGGTGGTCCCAGTGATCGGCCGCGCCTTCCAGGCCCAGCGGCGGCTCGCGGAAGCCGGGTTGCTGCTCCCACTCGCCGTAGCTGTTCGGCTCATAGCCCAGCGTCGAGCCCTGGTTGCGGTCGACCCGCATCGCCCCGTCGCGGTGATAGCTGTGGACCGGGCAGCGGGGCGCGTTCACCGGGATCTGCCCGTGGTTCACGCCCAGCCGGTACCGCTGCGCGTCGCCGTAGGAGAAGAGGCGGCCCTGCAGCATCTTGTCCGGCGAGAAGCCGATGCCCGGCACCACGTTCGCAGGGTTGAAGGCGGACTGCTCCACCTCGGCGTGGTAGTTCGCCGGGTTCTTGTTCAGCTCGAGCACGCCCACCTCGATGAGCGGGTAGTCCTTGTGCGGCCAGACCTTGGTCAGGTCGAAGGGGTTGTACGGGCTGCTGGCGGCGGCCTTCTCCGACATCACCTGCACGAACAGCTTCCAGCGGGGGAAGTCGCCGCGCTCGATCGCCTCGTAGAGATCGCGCTGGTGGCTCTCCCGGTCCTTGCCGATCAGCGCCGCCGCCTCGGCGTCGCTCAGGTTCTTGATCCCCTGCTGCGTCTGGAAGTGGAACTTCACCCAGCAGCGCTCGTTCTTCGCGTTGAGGAAGCTGAAGGTGTGGCTCCCGAACATGTGCATGTGCCGGTAGCTGGCCGGGATGCCGCGGTCGCTCATGGTGATGGTGATCTGGTGGAGGGCCTCGGGCAGCGAGGTCCAGAAGTCCCAGTTGTTCCCGGCGCTGCGCAGGTTGGTGCGCGGATCGCGCTTCACCGCGTGGTTCAGGTCGGGGAACTTGAGCGGGTCGCGGAGGAAGAACACCGGCGTGTTGTTGCCCACCAGGTCCCAGTTGCCCTCCTCGGTGTAGAACTTGATGGCCGCGCCGCGGATGTCGCGCTCGGCGTCGGCCGCGCCGCGCTCGCCGGCGACGGTGGAGAAGCGCAGGAAGAGATCGGTCTTCTTCCCCACGGCCGAGAAGATCTTCGCCCGGGTGAACCGGGTGATGTCGTGCGTGACGGTGAAGGTGCCGTAGGCGCCCGAGCCCTTGGCGTGCATCCGGCGCTCGGGGATGACCTCGCGATCGAAATGGGCCAGCTTCTCCAGGAACCAGACGTCCTGCAGCAGCATCGGGCCCCGCGACCCGGCGGTCATCTCGTTCTGGTTGTCGGGAACGGGAGCCCCTGCCGCGGTGGTGAGCTTCTTCTCGCTCATGGCTTGCTCCTCCTCGGGCGCGTGCCTAACCGCCGCC
>DATKAG010000544.1:0-8404 GCA_035498355.1 Myxococcales bacterium
CTTCTTCGCGCAGCCGCAGGCGAGGGCGAGCAGGAGGATGGGGATTTTCAGCCGGCGAGGCACGGGGGCTCCCGGGGAATGGCGGGCGAGCAGACCTCGCCACCGGGATTCGCCTACAGGGGGCGCAGCCGGACACGGACGTGCTTGTGCAGGGGCGTGGCCGCGATCGGGTCGCGCCAGGCCGCGTCGGTGAGCAGGTTGACGGCGGGGCCGCTCGTCTCCCGGCCCCCGTCCTTGCCGGGATGCTCCGTGCCGTACCCGTTGGGCAGCGTCACCATTCCCGGGAGCACGGCATCGGTCACCGACACCTTCACCTCCAGGCTCCCGCGCGCCGACTCGCAGACCGCGCGGCCGCCGTCGGCCAGGCCGAAGGAAGCCGCGTCCTCGGGGTGCACGTGCAGCGCTCCCTCGGCGTCGTTCTTGCGCCAGGCGGGGTCGCGGAAGACGAGGTTCGCGTTGTAGGCGCGCCGCTCGCCCGCGACCAGCACCAGGGGGAAGCGGCCCTTCTCCTCCTTCTCCTCGCGCAGTGCGCCGAGCTGCAAGAGAAGCTCCGGGATCGCCAGCTGGATCCTGCGGTCCGCGTGGCGGATGAGAGCGAAGGCGTCGGCCGGGAGGTGGGTGGAGATCGGGGCGCCGGACCGGCTCTGGAGGAGCCGGGTGAAGAGCGCTTCGCCCAGGCCGTCGCCGGAGCCGCGCAAGCCGGACCGCCGCACTGCGTCCTCATGCTTGCGGGCATAGGCCAGCGCCGCGGCCCACAGGGGCGCCAGGGACGCGGCGCCGTCCGGAAGCGCGCTCCCCAGGGTTTCCCGGAGCACGAAGCTCGCGTACTTCCGCAGCCGGGGGCGGCGCGCGAAGGTCGCGGCCAGCGCCAGGGGGAAGAGGCGCAGCGCAGGCAGCGCGCGGTCGGCGCGGGCCACGGCGCGCAGGAGGGGAAGGGACGCGGGGATCTCGCCCAGGGCCACCAGCAGGCGCCGGTAGATCTCCGGCTCGGGCAGCGTCCCCGGCCTGGGCGGAAAGAGCGGCCGGCGGAGCTGCATCACCTGGGTGGGGAACTCGAGCTGGAAGAAGGTGGTCTCCCACTTCTCCAGCTGCGAGGAGGCGGGCAGGACGTAGTGCCCCAGCCGCGCCGTCTCGGTCAGCGCCACGTCGACGGTGACCATCAGCTCCAGCCGGGGCAGCGCGCGGCGCCAGGCCAGCGTGTCGGCTCCGGAGAGGGCGGGGTTGGAGCTGTCCACCCAGAGGGCGCGGATGCGGTCCTCCCGCTCGCTCTCGATCTCCTCCGGCAATACGTTGGGGGGAAAGAGCTTGCCGATCTCCGCCACCCCCGTCTTCGCCGTGGTCCAGCTCCGGCTGCCTGTCCCGGGCGGATCGGAGTGCCCGGCCAGGGGGACGAAGAAGGTGTGCAGGGTGTTGCAGCCCTCGCGCGCGAAATGCCCGGGGATCAGCCAGAGCAGCTTCTCCAGCCAGGAGTTGAGCGTGGAGTGCGGGCTCTGCTGCAGGCCCAGGTCCACCCGCACCGAGGCGCTCTTCGCCCGCGCGATCAGGCGCGCCACCGCGGCCGCCTCTTCCGCCTTCACCCCGGCGCGGGCCGCGTACTCGGCCACCGGCACCTCGAGCAGCGCCTTCCGCACCTCGGCGAACCCGGTGGTGTGCGCGGCCAAGAACTCCTTCGCCTCCAGCCCGTCGCGCACGATCACCGAGAGCATCGCCGCCAGGAGGTACGCGTCCTGGCCCGGGCGGACCTGGAGGTGGTGCCGGGCCAGCGCCGCGGTCTCGGTGCGCCTGGGATCGATCACCACCAGCGTGCGCCCCGGGTCGGCCGAGAGCTCGCGCAGGGTATCGCGGGCGTTGCGGATCCCGTGGGCCTGCCAGGGATTGGTGCCGATGAAGACGGCCACCTCGGCCTTCTCCACCCCCTCGGTGACGTGGCAGGTCTGCTTGCCGAAGAGGCGGCCGTTGACCCAGAAGTCGCCGGTCTTCTCCTGCGCCAGCGCCGAGTAGTGGTAGCGCGAGCCCATCGCCTCCACCAGGCCGCGGGCGTAGACGCCGCCCAGGTGGTTGCCCTGCCCGCCGCCGCCGTAGAAGGCGAAGGCCCGGCCGCCGTGGGCGGCGCGGATGGCGAGCAGCCGCTCCGCAATCTCGCCGATGGCCGTCTCCCAGGAGATCTCCTCGAAGCTCCCGTCGCCCTTGCGGCGCAGGGGAGCCGAGAGGCGGTCGGCGTGGTTCTGGTAGTGATCGAGGCGCGCGGCCTTCTGGCAGAGGTAGCCTTGGGAGAGCGGGTGCTTCTCGTCGCCGCGGACGCGGGCGATCCTCGGGCCGTCCAGCACCACCTCGATGCCGCAGTTGCGGGAGCAGAGGATGCAGGCGGCGGGCTGCCAGCGGGCTTGCGTGGCTTCGGTCATCTCGGGCTCCTCTTGCGGCTTCGCCCGCGGGGGAGGGAGGCGCGGGCGGCTTCTTCCGCGGCGGCGGCGGCCGCGGTCTCTGGCACGGCCAGCCGGCGGGCCGCGCGCAGGATCCGGCCGGACAGCTCCTCGTCCTGCACCGCGCGGGAGAGCAGGAGCGCTCCCGCCAGGAGCGCGGTGGTGGCCAGCACGCGATCTTCCGGAGACAGTCCAGGCGCCGCCGGAATGCGCGGAGCCATCGCCACCACGATCGCCTCCAGGTAGGTTTCCAGGTTGCGCTTCAAGCCGGCGCCTTCGCGGGCCAGCTCCGCGGCCAGCGCGGGAACGGGGCATCCTCCGGCGGGATCGTCGCGGTGCGTCCGGCTCAAGTAGCGACCCACCACCGCGCGCAGGAGCGCCGGACCCTCCACCCCGTCGAGGCCGGCGAGCAGGCCGCTGCGGGTCTGCTCCAGGGCGGCGCCCAGCGCCTCGCGCAGGAGCTCCTCCTTGGAGCGGAAGTGGCCGTAGAAGCCGCCGGGGGTAAGACCCGCGGCGGACATCACCTCGTCGACTCCGGTGGCCGCATAGCCGCGCGCCCGGAAACGCCCGGACGCCGCGGCCAGGATCCGCTTGCGGGTCTGCTGCTTGTGGTCGCGGGGATAGCGCACCGGCAGCATGGTATGACGGTCGTACTTCAATCGCAAGACCCGGCAAGCGCGCTTTCCTGATGGGAGGCATCAGCGTTGTCCCTGCCGCTGCTCGCTGAGCTGAAGCGCCGTCGCGTCAATCCGCGCCTTGCTGGGTTACGGCATCGCCGCCTGCGCCGTCCTGCAAGATCCTAAGGCGGCTCCATCCGCAGCACCGCCGACCAGCGGGCGTTGCCCGGCTTGCGCGGATCCGGGTCGGGGAAGAAGGAGAAGAGGCGCAGGAACGCGGGCAGGCGGTGGAACTCCATCGCCGAGCGGAAGATCGACTTGACGTCGCGCACCTTCCAGCCCAGCGCCTCGAAGAAGGCCACTCCCTCGGGCGGCCCGAACTTCATGGGCGCGTTCTGCAAGCGCTCGCCCATGCCCCGGACCATCATCTTCAAGATGGCCGGCGAGGCCACCTCCAGGATCCAGGAGCGCACGGGCGGGTGCGCCAGGCGGCGGGCGAGCTCCCTCACCTGCTCGTCGTCGAAGTAGACCAGGAGGCCCTCGGTGATCACCAGCGCCTTCTTCGCCCCGGCGGTTGCGCGGGAGAGGAAGGCGTCGCGGGCGGCCGCGTCCGAGAGATCGACCTTCTCCCGGCTCAGGCGGCAGCGCGGCGTCTCGCCCGCGAGCAGGCGCTCCTTCTCCTCGATCATGGCCGGCAGGTCCGCCTCGACCCACATCAGGTCTTTGGGCAGGTCCAGCCGGTAGGGCCGGGTGTCGAGCCCCGCGGCCAGGTTGAGCACCCGGTCGCAGCCCTCCGCCAGCGAGGCGGCGATCAGGTCGTCGAACAGCTTGGTGCGGGTGATCATCGGCCAGCCGTTGCGCGCCTGGCTGGGCGAGGCGGCGGCGATGGCGCGGCCCCGCTCGCCGGCCAGGCGATCGGCGAACGGATCGCGGAAGAGCGCGTCGGGACGCGCCGACTCCCAGGCGCGGTAGACCGCCACCCAGCGGGCGGTGTCGGAGACGTTGGAGATGAGAGGCTCGGGCATCGGCGGGCCCTCCGGGAAAGGGGCCGAACATATCCGATTGCGCGCGGATGGCCCTGCTAGACTGGATTCGTGGCCGTCTTCAGGGACGAGTCGGGGCGCAGGGGCGCCGCGGTGCGGCTGGGATCGGTGGCCGCCGGCGCTGCCGCGATCGCGGCGGCGGGGACCTTCCTCGTCTCCGTCTTCCCCGCTCCCTGGACCCGGCGGGGCGAGGTGCTTCCCGAGCCGGCGCCCGCGGCCAAGGCGGCGGC
Organism: Myxococcales bacterium; assembly: GCA_035498355.1. GTDB lineage: Bacteria > Myxococcota > Myxococcia > Myxococcales > 40CM-4-68-19 > 40CM-4-68-19. The sequence continues at coordinate 4,311 of DATKAG010000544.1, forward strand.
CGGGCACGCACTGGAGCGGCGCGCGCGCGAGGACGCCTACCGCCGCGAGGAATCCCGGCTGCGCTCCCTCTTGCAGCAGGCGCAGGCGGCCCAACGCAAGCGCCGCTCGCTCCCGCCGGCGGCGCCGGTCATCGCCGGCTTCGTGGTGAACTGGGACCCGGCGAGCCTGCGCTCCCTGCAGCAGCACGCCGATCAGCTCACCCACGTGATGCCCGAGTGGATCCACATCAAGCCCGGCGGCGAGCTCTCGCTGGAGGAGGACGCGCGGGTGCTCCAGGCGGCGCAGCGGCTGGAGGTGGTCCCCACCGTCTCCAACTACGGCCCAGGCGGGTTTTCCCGCCCGCTGGCGCAGGCCGTGCTCGCCACCGATGCTTCCCGCAAGCAGGCCGCCGCGCGCCTTGCGGCCATCTGCGAGGAGCACGGCTACGCGGGCGTCAACGTCGACCTGGAGGAATTGGGAGCACAGGGATTCCAGCAGCTCGCCCTGTTCGTCGAGGCGCTGGGCAAGGAGCTGCACCCGCGCGGCTTTTTGGTGACGGTCGACTTGCCCGCCGACCCCAGGCAGGTGCCGGTGGAAAGGCTGGCGGTTGCCAGCGACTTCCTCGTGCTCATGGCCTACGACCAGCACTCGGCCGACGACAATCCCGGGCCCATCGCCACCCCCGACTTCGTCGCCCGGAGCGCGGGCCAGTACCTGCGCCGCGCGCCGGCGGAGAAGCTGGTGCTGGCGCTGGGCGCCTACGGCTACGACTGGCCCCTGGACTCCGACGGCGACAGGGCCCGCCACGCCGAGGAGCTCTCCTACGCGCAGGCCCTGGTCCTGGCCCGGGAGAACGAGGCGCCCATCGAGTGGGACGAGCGGGCGCACGGACCTTCCTTCGGCTACGACGACGACGACCCGGAGGAGAAGCACGCGGTCTGGTTCCTCGACGCGCCGGCCACCGCCGCGCAGCTCCTGGCGGTGGCCCCGCTGCATTTGCGGGGGACGGCCATCTGGCGGCTGGGCGCGGAGGACCCCAAGCTCTTCGAGCTGTTCACCAGGCCGCCCGATCCGCGCGCCTTCGATCCCCAGCTCGCCCGGCACGGGATGGACGGCGTCATCGCCAACGACCCGGACGACGTGGACACCGAGGGCAGCGGCGAGTTGATCTTCCTCAAGGGCGCGCCGCAGCCGGGCCGCCGCGAGGTGACCTGGAACGCCTCCGGCATCGGGAGCGTCAGCTACCAACAGTATCCCTCCGGATGGATCCTGGAGCGCAAGGGCGGCAAGCCGCGAGGGCACGTCACCCTCACCTTCGACGACGGCCCCGACCCCTCCTGGACCCCGGCGATCCTCGACCTGCTCGCCCGGCGCGGCGTGCACGCCGCCTTCTTCCTCCTCGGGGGCAACGCCCAGGCGCATCCCGACCTGGTGCGCCGCGAGTTCGCCGAGGGGCACACCATCGGCAACCACACCTTCACCCATCCCGACCTGACCAAGGTGGCCCCGCTGCGCATGGAAGTGGAGCTGAATGTCACCGAGAGGCTCCTGGAGCTTCTCACCGGCAGGCACCCGCGCCTCTTCCGCCCCCCCTACCACTCGGACGCGGCGCTCGACGAGGCGCCCAACGCCGCGGTGATCGCCCGCGCCTCCACCCTGGGCTACCTCACCCTGGGCCAGGACATCGACCCGGAGGACTACTCGCTGCGCGACGCGCAGGAGATCGCCCGCCGGGTGCTGGAGAAGGCGCGCGAGGGCAGCGTGATCCTGATGCACGACGGGGGCGGGAACCGGAAGGCGACGCTGGAGGCGATCCCCCTCATCCTCGACGGCCTCGCCCAGCGCGGCATCCAGGTGGTGGGTCCCGAGCAGGCGGTGGGGATGACCCGGGACGAGCTCTTGCCGCCGGCCCCGCGCGCCCCCGTGGCCACTCTGGTGGCCGGCGCTGACACGGTGGTCTTCGGCGTGCTGGGCGGCATCGCCCGGGTCCTGGGCCCGGCCTTCGGCTTCGCCCTGGCGCTGCTCGGGCTGCGGGCGGTGATCCTGGCGGTGTGCGCGCCGGTGCAGGCCCGCCGCTCGCGGCGCAGCCAGCCGGTGCCGTTCGCCGGCACGGTCTCGGTGGTGGTCCCCGCGTACAACGAGGAGACGGTGATCGCGCGCACCGTCGAAACCTTGCTCGCCCAGGAGCCGCCCGTCCTGGAGGTGGTCTGCGTCGATGACGGATCCAGGGACCGCACCCTGGCCGTGCTGCGCGAGAAGTTCGAGGGGAACCCGCGGGTCCGCATCCTCGCCAAGCCCAACGGGGGGAAGTCGTCCGCGCTGAACCTGGGCTTCTCCGAGGCGCGCGGCGAGGTGGTGGTGGCCCTGGACAGCGACACGCTCTTCGCCAGGGACACCGTGGCCCGGCTCACCGCTCCCTTCTCCGATCCGCGGGTCGCGGCGGTGGCGGGAAACGCCAAGGTGGGCAACCGGATCAACCGGCTCACCCGCTGGCAAGCGCTGGAGTACGTCACGGCGCAGAACCTGGAGCGCAGGGCCTGGGACCTGGCCGCCGCCGTCCCGGTGGTGCCGGGCGCGGTGGGCGCCTGGCGGCGCGCCGCGGTGCTGGCGGAGGGGGGCTTTCACGAGGACACGCTGGCGGAGGACACCGACCTGACCCTGCGCCTCATCGCCCGCGGCCTGCGCGTGGTCTACGCCGAGTACGCCCTGGCGTACACCGAGGCGCCGGAGACGGCGCGTACCCTGCTCAAGCAGCGCTTCCGCTGGACCTACGGGGTGCTGCAGGCCTGCTGGAAGCACAAGTCGCGGCTCTTCCGTCCCGGCGGAGGCGTCCTGGGCTGGCTGATTTTGCCCGCCTTCGCCATCTACCAGTTCCTCGTCCCCCTGGTGGCCCCCCTGGTCGACCTGCTCTTCCTCGTGGCGCTCTTGCGGGGGAACGCGCTCGCCACCGTGGGCTACTACCTGCTCTTCTTCGCCCTCGACCTGCTCCTCTCGGCCACCGCGGTGCTGCTGGAGGGCGAGGACATGAACCTGCTCCTCGGCCTCTTCGTGCAGCGGGTGGTGTACCGGCAGATCCTCTGGGTGGCGCTGGTCAAGTCGCTGTGGAACGCCGTCGCCGGGTTCGCGGTGGGCTGGGGGAAGCTGGCCCGGACAGGGAGCGCCCAGGTGGCGCCGACGCGCCGATGAGTCTGACCCTCAGCTCGCGAACCCGAACACGAGGTTGAGCACGAAGGCGAGGATCGCGGTGTTGTAAACGAAGGACAGGACCGCCTGCAGGAGGACGGTGTGGCGGATCTGGGGGCTCGAGACCGTCACGTCCGAGACCTGGAAGCACATCCCCACCGTGAACGCCAGGTAGGCGAAGTCGAGATACCTCGGCGGCTGGCCCCCGGGAAACTCGACGCCGCCCACGCCCTCTGCGTCTTCGCGGTAGTAGAGGTGGGCGTACCTGAGCGTGAACGCGGTGTGCGTGAGCGCCCAGCAGAGCGCGACGTTCAAGAGGCCGAGCACGACCAGCGCATCGCCGCCGGTTCCCGCGATGACCTTCGCGCGGCGCACGAGCGCGGTGGTCGCCAGCAGGCTCAACCCGGAAGTGAGCAGCACGAGGATGTTCACCGTGGTCCGCCCGGGATCCTCGCCGGCGGCGCGCTTGCGGGTGAGGCCGGCGCCGCAGCGCAGGATCGTCCACCAGGCCAGCGCCAAGAGGCACGCTCCGCCCGCCTCCCAGCCTCCGATCGCGGCCATCCTCCAGGAGAGCCGCGGAGCCACCAGCGCCGCAACGCCCAGGGCAACGACGATCGAGATGGCGGCCCGGGTCAGCGCGCGAGGAGGGCGGGAGTGCACGCCACAGGATAGCGCGTCGCCCACTCCACATCTGGCGTTCTCCAAAGGCTGATTCAACGGTGTCCGTCGCCGTCACCGATTGGGATCGGGAAAGTCCTCAAGGACACACCCGCCGGCCAGAGCGTGCGCGCAGGGGATTCTCTCCGCGATGCGGGCGCATCTCCTTCACCGGCATAGCGGGATGTCAAGATGGCCAAGGTGTTGAGCCCCTATGGCCAGATCTTTGGCCTATCCTTCAATGCCCCGCCCGACCCCTGCCCAAGTCCTCACG
>DATKAG010000545.1:0-4559 GCA_035498355.1 Myxococcales bacterium
CGCACGTCAAAGGCCTCGGCGAAATGCTCCGGGGCGTTGCACTCGATGCCCCGCAGCCGCAGCAGGGCCTCGAACGTCCCGGCGCGGAACCAGCGCCGGCTCGCCTGCGAGGCGTAATGGCGGGTGATGAGCCCGATCTTCTGCTCCGCCTGCGCCCGGGTGAGGGGCACGAACAGCCCCGGCTGCCCCAGGTCGCCCTCGAACTTGGCGATCTCGTACTCCGCGATCAGGTGGTCGCGGAAGGTGTTCCAGGTCAGCTCGGCCACCGTGCGGTGGTCCTGGTGCAGGTCGCGGACCCGGTGGGTGAAGATCAGATCCGGCTGCACCTCGCGCTTGAGGCGCTCGAACTGCTCCTTGATGGCCGCTCCCTCGTAGGGGAAGAAGCTCTCCCGGAAGGAGAGGATCTGCACCTCCGCCCGGGCCGCCCCCGCCAGCATCTCCCCCGCCGCCGCCTTCGCTTCCCGGGCCCGATCCGGGGTGGAGGAGAAGACCGTGTAGTGTACGGAGCTCCCCGGCCGCTCCGAGAGCAGCCGGAGCAGCGAGCCGCCGCAGCCGATCTCGATGTCGTCGCAGTGCGCCCCCAGGGCGAGGATGCGGAGCGGGGAGCCCGGCGCGCCGAGCGATGCGGCGAGCATCACTGCACCACGGCCGGTTCGGGGATGGGCACGATGAAGCGCGCCCCCCACTCCCGCGCGCCGGCGAGCTGGGCGAGGATCTCGTCCTTGAAGTTCCAGGGGAGGATGAGGATGTAGTCCGGCCGCGCCTTCGCGATCTTCTCCGGCGGGTGGATGGGGACGTGCGTCCCGGGCAGGAACTTCCCCTGCTTGTAGGGGTTCTTGTCGACGGTGAACTCCAGGAGGTCGGAGCGGATCCCGCAGTAGTTCAAGAGGGTGTTGCCCTTGCCGGGCGCCCCGTAGCCCACCACCCGCTTGCCCTGGTCCTTCAGGCCGATGAGGAGCTGGAGCAGCCTGCGCTTGGTGGCGCGCACCTTCTCCTCGAAGGCGCGGTACGTCTCCAGCTTGCGGAAGCCCAGCTCCTCCTCCCGGCGCCGCAGCGCCAGCAGGCGCTCGCTGGGAGCGCGCCGCACCCCGTCCTTGCGGCCGGCGTAGATGCGCAAGGAGCCCCCGTGGGTCCAGAGCTCCTCCACGTCGAAGAGCGAGAGCCCGTTGCGCTCGAAGATGTTCTCCACCGCCAGCAGGGAGAAGTAGGAGAAGTGCTCGTGGTAGATGGTGTCGAACTGGTTCTGCTCCATCAGCCGCTGCAGATGAGGGAACTCCAGCGTGGCCACGCCGCCGGGCTTGAGCAGGTGGTGGATCCCCGCCACGAACGAGTTCACGTCCGGGACCTGCGCCAGCACGTTGTTGCCCGCGATCAGGTCCGCCTGCTTTCCCTCCGCCGCCAGCCCGGCTCCGAGCTTGTCGTCGAAGAACTTCACCAGGGTCTCCACGCCCTTCTCCACCGCCGCCTTGGCCACGTTCGCCGCCGGCTCGATCCCCAGGCAGGGAACGCCGCGCTTGACGAAGTGCTGCAGCAGGTAGCCGTCGTTGCTCGCCAGCTCGACCACGAAGCTCCTGGGGCCCAGCTTCAGCCGGTCGATCATCGCCACCGCGTAGTCCTCGGCGTGCTTCACCCACGAGGCCGCGAAGGAGGAGAAGTAGGCGTATTCAGTGAAGATTTCCCCCTCGGACACGTACTGCTCGAGCTGGACGAGGAAGCACGACCCGCAGACCCAGACGTGCAGCGGGTAGAACGGCTCCATGTGGTTCAGCTTCTCCGCGGGCAGGTAGCTCTCGCAGAGCGGGGACATGCCCAGATCGACGAACGACTGCGTGACGCTGGCCCCGCACGACCGACATTGCATCATGCCGGCGATGATAGCCCAGATGGCCCCAGGGCCATGCACCATTCCAGCAGGGCCAGAAACGGCGCAGGGCGGCCCCGGCGAGGCATTCCGCCAAAGCCGGTGTACATTCAACCCGATGCGCTTTCGCGAGACCGCGCTGGCCGGCGCCTGGCTCATCGAGCTCGAGCGCCATGCGGACGAGCGCGGGTTCTTCGCCCGCTCCTTCTGCGAGCAGGAGTTCGGGGCCCATGGCCTGCCCGTCCGCTTCCCCCAGTGCAACGTTTCCCGCAACCGGCTGGAGGGCACCCTGCGGGGGATGCACTACAACGCCGCGCCGCACCGGGAGGCCAAGCTGGTCCGCTGCACGGCGGGCGCGATCCGGGACGTGATCGTGGACCTGCGCCGCGGGTCGCCCACCCGCTTCCAGTCGCTCGCCGTCGAGCTCACGGCGGAGGGCGGGGACGCCCTCTTCGTGCCCGAGGGATTTGCCCACGGCTTCCTCACCCTCGCCGGCGAGAGCGAGGTGTTCTACATGATGAGCCGGGCGTACGTGCCCGGCGCCGCCCGCGGCCTGCGCTGGAACGATCCCCGCCTCGCCATCCGCTGGGGGCGGGAGCCCAGGGTCCTCTCCGGCAAGGATGCCGCCTGGCCCGACTTCGACGAGGCGTCCTTCGATGGCTGACCTCCCGGGCGAAGAGCTGCACGCGCTGGTCTCCCGGCTCTATCCCATCACCCGCAGCATCACCGGCCAGGGGGTCCGCCAGACGCTGGAGATCCTCTCCTCGGTGGCGCCGCTGCGGATCGTCGAGGTCCCCTCCGGCGCCGAGGTCCTGGACTGGACGGTGCCGCCGGAATGGAACCTGCGCGAGGCGTGGATCCGCGGCCCCGACGGGAAGCGGGTGCTCGACGTGCGCGACCACGGCCTGCACCTCGTGAGCTACAGCGTCCCGGTGCGGGCGCGCCTGCCGCTTTCGCAGCTGCGGCCGCACCTGCACGCGCTCCCCGGACAGCCCGACGCCATCCCCTACCGGACCAGCTACTACGAGCCGTCCTGGGGCTTCTGCCTCACCCAGCGCCAGCTCGATTCGCTGCCCGAGGGCGAATACGAGGTCTGCGTGGACGCCAGCCTCTCCCCGGGGCAGCTGGTCTGGGGGGAGGCGGTGCTGCCCGGGGAGAGCGACGAGGAGGTGCTGGTCTCCGCCCACGTCTGCCACCCCTGGCTGGCGGACGACAACTGCTCGGGGATGGCCATCGCCGCCCACCTCGCCCGCCGGTTCGCCGCCCTTCCCCGGCGCAGGCTGACGACGCGCTTCCTCTTCGCCCCCGGCACCATCGGCGCCATCGCCTGGCTGGCCCGCAACCGGGAGCGGGCGGATCGCGTCCGGCACGGGATGACGCTCACCTGCCTGGGCGACGCCCACCCCTTCACCTGGAAGCGGAGCTTCGCGGGGACGGCCGAGATCGACCGGGCGGCCCGGCACGTGCTGGTCCGGTCGGGGCTTCCCCACCAGCTGATCGACTTCTTTCCCTACGGATACGACGAGCGCCAGTACAACTCGCCCGGGTTCCGCCTGCCGGTGGGATCCTTGATGCGCGGCCGGCACGGCCAGTTCCCCGAGTACCACACCTCCGCCGACGACCTCTCCTTCGTCTCCCCCGCGCGGCTCGCCGAATCCTTCGCCGTCTGCTCCTCGATCCTCGAGCTCCTGCAGGCGAACGGGCGCTACCGGAACCTCCACCCGGACGGCGAGCCGCAGCTCGGCCGCCGCGGCCTCTACCGCGCGCTGGGAGGGACCGACATCCCCGGCCTGCAATTCGCCATGCTCTGGGTGCTCAACCTCTCCGACGGCTCGCACTCGCTGCTCGACGTGGCCGAGCGGGCGGGGCTGGACTTCCCGGCGGTCCGCGCGGCGGCGGACCTGCTCCTGCAGCACGGACTGCTCGCGCCGGCGTGAGGGTCGATTCCCGAAGCGATCGTGGACGTCGACGTGATCGTGGTCGTCGACGTCTGCTCTAGCGGCGCTCGAAGACGTGGCGCGAGGGCGGGCCCACCAGAAGGCCCTGCACCCCGGAGTCGAGGGCGCGGGCGTAGACCCCCAGAGCCCCGTCGACGGCCTCCACCGTGCGGTCGATGTCCGCGTCCGAGTGGCTGTAGCTGACCACGAAGGAGGGGGCGAGCACGCCGCGCCGGATCAGCTCCTGGAGGAAGAGGGTGCGGTACTCCTGGGAGGGCTCCCCGTCCGGCCCCCGGGTGCCGAAGAGCAGGTTGCAGGGCCTGCCGATCACCTCGAAGAACTTCTCCACACCGCGCCGCTTTGCCGCCTGCCGCGCACCGGAGGCCAGCCGCTCGCCCTGGCGGTGCAGGTGCGCCACCACCGGCTCGCTGCGGTAGATCTCCAGACACTTCACCGCGGCCGCCAGCGCCGGCGTCTCCGCCCCGTGGGTGGTGGAGAGGAGGAAGACGTCGTCTTCCGGGCGATCGTGGCTTCCGCTGCGAAGGATCTCCCCCTTGCCGCAGAGGGCGGAGAGGGCGAACCCGTTCGCCAGCGCCTTGCCGAAGGTGGAGATGTCCGGCACCACCCCGTACTCCTTCTGCGCGCCGCCCGCGTTCCAGCGGAAGCCGGTGATCATCTCGTCGAACACCAGCACCGCCCCTTCCTTGCGGCAGAGGTCGCGCACCCCTTCGAGGAAGCCGGGGGCCGGCTCGTCGGTCCGC
>DATKAG010000546.1:0-9248 GCA_035498355.1 Myxococcales bacterium
ATGCGACGCCGAAAATCGTCGCGTTCGGCGGCGGTCGAGTGCGTTCCGATCAGCATGCCGTAACCGCCCGAGGCGTCGGTCTGCTTCACGACGAGCTCGTCCAGATGATCGAGGATGTACTTCCGATCGAGCTCCCGCGACGCGATGTACGTCTTCACGTTGGGAAGGATGGGCTCCTCGTTCATGTAGTAACGGATCATGTCCGGCACGAATGGGTAGATGGCTTTGTCGTCCGCGACGCCGGTGCCCGGCGCGTTCGCGAGGGCGACTTGCCCGCTCCGGTACGCGCCGAACAGGCCAGGACAGCCGAGGATCGAGTCGGGCCGGAACACGACGGGGTCGAGAAAATCGTCGTCGATGCGCCGATAGATGACGTCGACGCGGCGAAGGCCGTCCGTCGTCCGCATGCACACCGCGCCGTCTTTGACGACGAGGTCGCGCCCCTCGACGAGCGTGACGCCCATCTCGCGGGCGAGAAAGCTGTGCTCGAAGTACGCCGAGTTGTAGGGGCCCGGGGTGAGCACTACCAGGGTGGACTCCTCGGGCGCCACCGGCGAGACGGAAGCGAGTGTCTCCGCCAGCCGGGCCGGGTAGTCGTCGACCCGCTGCACGCGGGCGACGTCCATGGTCCGGGGCAGGACCCGCTTGCTCACCAGGCGGTTCTCCAGCACGTAGCTCACCCCGCTGGGGGTGCGCAGGTTGTCCTCCAGCACCCGGAAGGTGCCGGCCGGATCGCGGATCAGGTCGATCCCGCTGACGTGGATGCGCACGCCGCCCGGGGCGGGGATGCCGCGGAGGATCTGCAGATACTGCTTGGCTCCCAGCACCAGCTCGCGGGGGATCTTCCCCTCGGCCAGGATGCGCTGCTCGCCGTAGACGTCGTCGAGGAAGAAGGAGAGGGCGCGGAGCCTTTGCTGCAGGCCCTCGGCGAGCCTGCTCCATTCGGCGGCCGCGATCAGGCGGGGGAGCAGGCAGAGGGGGAAGATGCGCTCGGTGCCGCGGTCGTCCTTGTAGACGGAGAAGGTGACGCCCTGGTTGAGCAGCGCGCGCTCGGCCAGCGCTTGCTGGCGCTCGAAGTCCGCCGCGGTCCGCCGGCCCAGGGACTCCACGGTACGCTCGAATCCGGCGCGGCAGGCTCCCCCTTCCTCGAACAGCTCGTCCCAGGCTCCGGGCAGGCCGCGATAGGACTCGAAGAGGCTCATGATCCACTCCCGTCGTCGCCGGGCCGCGGCGGCGGCCGATCCCCGGGCAGGCGGCGCAGATCGAGCGTCCAAGGCGCCTCGTCGGCGGGCGGGGCCGGGCGCGGCGTCACCGGCCAGGGGGCCGGGCCTTCCACGGTGAAGCGCTGCGCCCTGCGGGCCGCCGCCTCGAAGCGGGTGAGGGGCGGAGTGTCGAAGGCGCGGCCTTCCGGGTGCCAGACGTGATAGGCGCACGCCCCCAGGGATCGCCGCGCCCAGAGGTCCACCACGTCCAGGCGGACGGGATGGTGGATGCCGAGGTACGGGTGCAGGCCGTGCGGCGGAGCCCAGGCCCGGAAGCGAACGCCAGCCGCCGCCTCGCCGGCCGCTCCCGTCGGCCGCAGGGGAAGGGAGAAGCCGTTGACCAGCACCTCGTGCCGCCCCGGCGTCAGGCCCGCCGTGCGCACCTCGATCCGCTCCAGCGAGGAGTCGACGTAGCGGGAGGTGCCGCCCTGCCCCGGCTCCTCGCCCAGGACCGGCCAGGGCTCGAGCGCGTTGCGCACCTCCAGCAGCACCTCGCCGGCCTGGAGCTGGCCAACCAGGGGGCAGCGCAGCTCGAGGAAGGCCCGGTAGGCCTCCGCGGGGAGCGGCAGCCCGCGCTCGCCGAGGAAGGAGAGCACGTCGAGGAAGTCGCGCCACAGCCAGGCGGGGAGGAGGAAGCGGTCGTGGAGTTGCTGGCCCCAGCGCACCAGCGGGGCCCGATACGGCTGCTGGGCGAGGGCGGCGACCAGCGAGCGCACGAGCTGCGCCTGCGCCACCATCATCCGGGGATGCGGCGGCATCTCGAAGGCGCGCAGCTCCACCAGCCCCTGGCGCCCGTGGCCGGTGCGCCAGTCGAACAGCTTGTCGATGGAGATCTCCGTCCGGTGCGTATTGCCCGAGACGTCCACCAGCAGGTGCCGGAAGAGAGCGTCCGAGAGCCAGGGCGGCGCCGGCCCCGCGGCCGGATCGTGTGCGAAGGCGCGCGAAAGCGCGATCTCCATCTCGTAGAGCGACTCGTGCCGCGCCTCGTCCAGGCGGGGCGCTTCCGAGGTGGGCCCGAGGAAGAGGCCGGTGAAGAGATAGGAGAGCGAGGGATGGTGCTGGACGAAGGTGAGGAAGCTGGCGAGCAGCCGCGGATCGCGCAGCCAGGGGCTGCGCTGCGCGGTGGGGCCGCCCAGCGTGAGGTGGTTGCCTCCCCCCGATCCCGTCATGCGTCCGTCGAGGAGGTACTTCTCGGCGTGGAGCCCGGCGTGCAGGGCGGCGTCGAACACCGCCGCCACGGTGGCGGAGTGCTCCGCGGAGCTGGAAGCCGGGGGAAGGTTCACCTCCAGCACGCCGGGATCGGGCGCCACCGAGAGACGGGTCAGCGACGGGTCGGCCGGGGGCGGGTATCCCTCGAGCAGGACCGGCGCGTCCACCGCGCTGCGCTCGGCGTCGACGGCGGCGGCCAGGGCGAGAAAGTCGGCGGCCGTGGAGACCGGGGGCAAGAACACGTAGAGCGCGCCCGATCGCGGTTCCACGCAGAGCGCGGTGCGCACCTGGAAGGCGGGCTGCCGGGGCGGCTTCTCCGGCGGCCGCAAGATCTGCCGCGCGACCTCGGGTGAGATCCTGCCCTCCTCCACCCGGCGCCGGAGCAAGGCCTGCTCCCGCTCGCGCTCTTTCGCGGCCGCCTCCGGGCTGCGGGGATCGGGCGGCTCGACGGGCTCCTCGGCCACCTGGATGGCCGGCGGTCCGCCCAGGGAGGCGAGAGGGAGGCGCAGGCCCAGGGGCGAGTCGCCGGGCAAGAGGTGCAGCCGCCCGCGGCGGAAGGTCCATCTCTCGCTGCGGAAGCGGCCGGCGTCCGCGGCCAGGGGCAGGACGTAGCCGGCCTCGGTGGCAAGGCCCCGGTCGAGGACGCGCGCCAGACGCCGTCGCTCCTCCGGGTCGCGCAGGTCGGCCGCCAGCGGATCGACGTCGATGGGAAGGGAGGCCTCGTCCTGCAGGTGGCGCCAGGGATCCTCGAACGCCGGGAGGACGAATCCTTCCACGCCCAGGCGGCGGGCGATCGCCTCCGCGAGGGTGCGCGCGTCCGCCAGGGCGCGGGCGTCGGCCGGGGGCCGCGCGCTTTCCGGCGCCGCCCTCCAGGGATCGGGGCCGCCCGCCCGCCAGATCGGCTGCCCGTCGCGCCGGCCGATCACCTCCACCGCCCAGCGGGGCAGGCTTTCCCTGGGATACTGCTTGCCTTGCCGGAGCAGCACCAGGCCGGAAGGGCAGAAGCGCTTCTGCAGTTCGCGCGCGAGCTGCATCCCCTGGTCCCACTTGGTGGGCCCGAGCGCCTCGCAGTTCCATTCCGGCCGGCCCGGGTGGAGGCGGGAGTTGAAGGTGGGCTCGCCGCCGCAAGTGAGCTCCAGGCCGGCGGCGCGGAGCGCGGCGTCGGCGCGCTCGCCCGACTGGCACAGCTCCGCCCAGGCCTCCTCGGTGAAGGGAGCGGTGGGGCGCACCTCGTGGCCCAGCCGCCCGATGCGCATCTCGAAGCGCACGTCGTCGGCAGCGACGTCGGTGGTGCCCTCCAGGGGAGCGGCATGGCGAGGGAGCGCGGCGCAGGCGAGCGGGATGTGGCCTTCCCCGCACATCAGCCCGCTGGTCGCGTCCAGCCCGATCCACCCCGCCCCGGGAAGGAACACCTCCGCCCAGGCGTGCAGGTCCACCACGTCGCGCGAGACGCCCTTGGGCTCGTGCGGGATCATGCCCTCGTCGGTGAGCTGGACCAGGTACCCGGAGACGAAGCGGGCCGCCAGGCCGCGGGAGCGGAAGGCGGCGATGAGCAGCACCGCCGAGTCGCGGCAGCTGCCCTTGCCCTGCCGCAGCGTCTCCTCCGGCGTCCAGATGCCGGGCTCGTCGCGGATCACGTAGCGGACCGCCTGGCGCACCCGGCGGTTCATCTCCACGATCAGGGGCACGCTCTCGCCGGCCCGCGGCAGCGCATCCAGGAACTTCTCCGCCAGAGGACCGAGGGCGAACGCCGGATCACCCAGCTCCAGGTAGGGCTGGAGCTCCGGGGCGAGTGGCCCGTAATCCACCGGCGCCCTGGCGGCGGAATCATCGAGGCGGAAGTCGAACGGGTTCATCGGCCGGATGTCGACCGCCAGCTCCACCGCCACGCCCAGCTCCTCGATCCGGCTGCCGGGCCAGCTCGCCCGGGCGACGAAGTTTCCCGCCGGATCCTGCTGCCAGCGGAGCTCGGGCCGGGGGGTGACGTGCAGGCCGTAGGTTTCGACGTGCGCCCGGGCGTGGGCGGCGGGCCGCAGGCGGATCTGGTGCGTGCCCAGCGTGGCCGGCTTGGGATAGCGGTACCGGCTGACGTGCCGCAGCAAGACGCGCACGGGACAGGCATAGCGCGCCAGGGTGGAAACGGCCAACCGGCCCGACGAACTTGTAGGAGAGCGGGTCCGACGGAATTGGCGAGGTTTTCCGCGCGCACTGACAAAAAAGTCGCATGCGAGGGGCGGCCGGTGTCTGTCCTCACAGGAGAAACCCCGGATGGCGAGCTTGGCACCGCGTTTGCTGTCATTGGCCGGCCGAATAACCGCCGAAGTCACGGCGTCGGGAACCTTGTCCCCGGGAGTTTCTCAATGTCGAAGCGTGCCCCGCTCTACGTCGATCTCATGACCGCCTACCGCGCGCTGCGCCGCCGCAAGCGCCGGGGACGGCAACCCCGCAAGGCCGGGTACTACCTGAACCCGGCGCTCCAGGTGCTGGCGCGCATCTCTGCCGGCGTGCAGCTTCCTTCGGGCGAGTGGGTGCGGGTGGCGGGCGACGAGACGGCGCCGCGCCAGGCCGAGACGGCGGTGCGGGGCCTCTTCCCCCGCCTGCGCGACGCCACGCTCTACATCTTCACCCTCTACTCGGCCCTCGACGTAGAGGATCTGGAGCGCAGCTTCCGGCTGGAGCACTGAGAATCATTCGGCGCGCAGGGCGATGGCCGGGTCCACCCGCACCGCCCGCTGCGCCGGCAAGAGGCAGGAGGCGACGGCCACCGAGGCGAGCAGCAAGGCGAGCACGCCGTACGTCAACGGGTCGGCCGTGCTGGTGCCGAAGAGCAGGCCCGCCATCAGGCGGGAAAGAGCGAACGCCCCCAAGACTCCCACCGCGATCCCCGCCCCCGCCAGCCGGGCGCCCTGCCCGAGGATGAGGCGGAGCACGGCGGCGCGCTCCGCGCCCAGCGCCATGCGGATGCCGATCTCCTTCGTGCGCTGCTCCACCGAGTAGGACATCACCCCGTAGATCCCCACCGAGGCGAGGAGCAGGGCCACCCCGGCGAAGATGCCCAGAAGAAGCAGCAGCAGGCGTCGATCGCTCATGGAATCGGAGAGCACCTGCTCCATGGACTGCTGGCTGAAGACGGGCTGCAGCGGATCGATCTCCAGCACCGTCCGGCGGACCGCCTGCGCCTGCGCCAGCGGATCGCCCGCCGTGCGGACCACCAGGATGGCCTGGCCGGCGAACTGCGGGTAGAGCTTCGCCACGGTGGCGTGCTCCAGGTAGAAGCCGCTGTCCACCGGTCCCTTGCCGTCGAGCGAGTAGTTCTCCACCCGGCCCACCACCCCGACGATCTCCATCGCCGGCACGTAGCCTGGCATCCCGGCCATGCGCCGCCCCACCGGATCGGCGCTGCCGAAGGCGCGCCGGGACATGCGCTCGTCGATGACGGCGACGTTGCGCCCCCGGTCGGCCTCGGTGAACCAGCGTCCGTGGATCAGGGGGATGCGCAGGCTCTCGAAGTAGCCCGGGCTCACCGGGTACATGCTGGCGTGCGGCCACTGGTTGCGGTCGGCGGGTTCCAGGCCCTCGAAGGCGTAGGACGTGTCCGGGGTGCCGATCATCGGCATCCCCAGGGCCACGGCGGCGGAGGTCACCCCCGGGAGCTGCCCGGCGCGGCGGCGAAGCTCGTCGACGAAGCGGGAGATCGCGGCCCCGTCCGGGTAGCGCGTGGCAGGCAGGGCGATCTGGGTGGTGAGCAGGTGCGAGGCGTCGAAGCCCGGATCCACCCGGGTGAGGCGCATGAAGCTCCGCAGCGTGAGGCCCGCGCCGACCAGTAGCATCATGGAGAGCGCCACCTCGGCCACGATCAGGGCCCCGCGCAGGCGGGCATGGGAGCCGGTGGCGCGCACCTCCTTGAGCAGGTTGTGGATGGAGGGATTGGAGGCGCGCAGCGCCGGGTAGAGGCCGAATCCCAGGCCGGTGAGAAGCGCCACCGCGGCGGTGAACGCCAGGGCCAGCCCGTCCAGACGCACCTCCTTGCCGCGGGGGAGGTTGGCGAGCAGCGGACCGAGCGCGTTCAGGGCGACCAGGGCGAGCAGCGTTCCCAGCACCGCCCCCGCCAAGGAGAGCAGGACGCTTTCGGTGAGGAGCTGGCGGACGATGCGGAATCGTCCCGCCCCCAGCGCGGCCCGCACGGCGATCTCCTGCTGCCGGGCGGTGGCGCGGGAGAGGAGCAGGTTGGCCACGTTGGCCGCGGCGATGAGGAGGACGAAGGTGACCGCGCCCCAGAGCACCAGGAGCGCCGGCCGCGAGTCCTCCACCTGGTCCTCGCTGAAGAGGCGGGCGCGAATCCCTTCGCCGTGCATCTCCGGCGAGGTCTCCGCGATCTGCTTCATGGCCTGGTTGAGGGCCTCGTTCGCCTGCCGCACGGTCGCGCCCGGGGCCAGGCGGCCGAAGGCGTAGATGCCAGGGTTGATGCCCCGGTCCTGGTAGCGGTCGGCGAAGAGGCCCAGCGGGAGCCAGACGTCGCCGCCGCTGAGGAAGCGCAGGTCGCGGGGGAGCACGCCGATCACCTCGTAGCTCTGGCCGCTGAGCTCTATCGATCGGCCGACGACCTTGGCGTCGCCCCCGAACCGGCGCTGCCAGAGACCGTAGCTGAGCAGGACCGTGCGCGGCGCGCCGGCATTGTCCTGCTCGGGACCGTAGAGCCGGCCGAGGACGGGCCTGACGCCCAGCATGGGCAGGAGCTCGGCGGTGGCCAAGCGGCCCAGCACCCGCTCCGGCTCGCCGCCTTCGCCGGTGAGGTTGAAGCTGTCGCGCCGCTCAGCGGCGAAGTGCGTGAACACCTTCGCCGCGGACGCCCTCCAGTCCAGGTAGTTGAGCCAGGCGCAGCTGGAGTTGGCGAAGGTGGGCGAGGTCTGGTTGACGATCAGCAGCCGGTCGGGGTCGGGGAAGGGGATGGGCCGCAAGAGCGAGAAGCTGATGACGCTGAAGAGCACGGTGTTGGCGCCGATCCCCAGCGCCAGGGCGAGCGCCGCCACGGCGGTGAACCCCGGCGCCTTGCGCAGCGAACGCAAGGCGTACTTCAGGTCCTGGGCGAAACCGTCCAGACCTCGTCGCGCGAGGGTCATCCATTCCCCTACGTCGCACGAGCCCGCCTCTTTCGCCGTCTCGGATTCGTCCGGGAAAAATGGTGCCCCTGCCAGGGGGGGCCTGTTAATGTCCTGCGATGGTCGACATCGACCGCGAAAGCTTCGCCGAGATCATGGACCTCTCCCGGAAGGCGCTCGGCCCGGGGCTGGCAGCGCCCGAGCGCGAGCGCTGGCGGGCGCTCACTTCCCAGGTGCTGGAGCTGCTCTCCAACATCAGCCCCTCGGGCAGCGAGCGGCGCCGGTACTTGCGGGCGGCGGCCGGGCTGACCGTGGAGGTGCTGGCGCCGGCGAAGATCGGCGGCCTGGTCACCAGCAGCGTCAGCGGCGGCGGGCTCTCGATGCAGATGGCCGATCCTCCGGACGTGGGGACGGCGCTCACCCTCTCCATCGTGGTCTCGCAGCGGCCCCAGCCCATCCCGGCCAGCGCCTCGGTGGTCTGGAGGCGGCCCCCTCCTTCGGGAGAAGTGGGCGCGGTCTTCACCGAGATCGACGAGCGCGACCGCGACCTCCTGGAGGCCACGGTCATCGAGCGCCTCTCCGCCACCAACTTCGCCGGGTATTAGCCCGGCGCCGCGGAAGCCACCACCGGTGCTCCGGCGCCGCGGGCCTGGAAGGCGAGGGCCAGGGCGTAGAAGCCGATCACCGGCACGAGCAGCAGCCGATAGCCCACCAGCATGCTGAAGTACTCGAGCATGCCGCCCGCCATGATCCCGATGAGGTTGGAGGCGAAGCCGATGTCGGCGGCCTCCGTGTCGCGGAAGGAGTTGGAGAAGATGACGTTGGCCACGAAGATGGGGGCGAAGTTGAGCGCGCTGGCCAGCAGGTAGCGGAGGACCCCGCTGCCCACCAGCAGCGTCTCCGGCTTGAGCGCGAGGTTGAGCCCGAGAAGGCCGAAGAGCAAGAGGTACCAGAGGCCGATCTGGCGGATGCGGTAGCGCCGGTTCACCTGCACCGCCAACAACACGCTGGTGAGGATGGCGAAGAACACCAGCGAGTTCACCCGCCAGGTGCTGCCGAAGAGCAGGGAGAAGGTGATCAGGCTCTTGGCCTCCAGGAGGGCGAAGGCAACGCCGAGGAAGAACATGTGCAGGTCGAAGCGGCGCAGCGTCCCGCGCGGGGCCAGGCCGAGGAAGCCGAGCAGCGTGAAGGCGCACACCATGGCCAGCCCGCCCACGTAGAGCAAGGGGAAGGTGTGCCGGCGCAGGTAGAGGAAGGGCCAGTCGTCGGTGGCCGAAGGGATCTCGCCGCGCGGGTAGAAGCCTTCGCCGATCACGCGCAGGTGGCGGTCCTCCGACGGGGTCTCGCGGTAGGGGCCGAAGGCGCCCGGGCCGAGCGAGGCGAGGCGCGGCCCGGCCAGGATCACCGCGGCGCGCCCCCAGCCTCCGTAGGTGGAGACCAGCGGGTCCTGGCCGAAGACCCGCCCCACCATGGTGGCGAGCTTCTCCACCAGCCAGGGCTCCCGGTAGTAGTTGTAGAGCACCAGCGTGCCACGATCGGAGAGCCGGTCGCGCGCCGCCGCCATCGCCTCCTCGGTGAGGAGGAAGCTCTCCAGGCGCAGGCTGGTGAGGCCCGAGGTGAGGGTGAGGGAGTCGGGGAGCGCGAAGATGATCAAATCGTACTTCTCCTGGCCCTTGCG
>DATKAG010000547.1:0-16037 GCA_035498355.1 Myxococcales bacterium
GGTCTTCCTCGCCATCGCCACCGTGGGCTTCGGCGAGGTGGTGCGGCTCTTCTTCGTCAACTGGCAGTTCACCAACGGCGCGATGGGCCTGGTGGCCATTCCCCAGAGGACCCAGCTCTGGACCATCGCCCTCGCCCTGGCCGTCGCCCTCTTCGCCCTGGGCCGCCTGCACGGATCGCGCACCGGCTACGCGCTGGAAGCCATCCGCGAGGACGAGACCGCGGCGCGGACCATGGGCATCTACACCACCGGCCACAAGCTGGCGATGCTGGCGGCGGGAGCGGCGCTGGCGGGGCTGGCGGGAGGGCTGGAGGCGCACTTCACCTTCATGGTGGCGCCCAACGGCTACGGATTCGGCCGGGTGGTGGAGATGCTGGTCCAGGCGGTGGTGGGCGGGACGGCCGCCTTCTACGGGCCGGCCGTGGGCGCCGCCTTCCTCACCGTCCTGCCGGAGGCGCTGCGGGAGGCCGGCGCCCGCCTGGGCCTCGCCCCCGGACCCTTCCGCCTGCTGCTCAACGGCGCCATCCTCCTGGCGGTCATCCTCTACCTGCCGAACGGACTGGTCTCGCTCCCCGCGACCTTCCGCCGCCGCGCCCGGCGGCCCGCATGACGCTCTCGGTCTCCGGGCTCTCGCGGACGTTCGGGGGGGTGCGCGCGGTCGACGAGGCCACCTTTTCCGTCGCCGACGGCGAGGTGCACGGGTTGATCGGCCCCAACGGGGCGGGCAAGACCACGCTGCTCAACCTGGTCTCCGGGCTGCTCCGTCCCACGGCGGGGAAGATCGAGCTCGACGGCCGGCGCATCGACGGGCTGCCGCCCAACCGGGTGGCGGCGCTGGGCGTGGCCCGCACCTACCAGAACATCCGCCTCTTCGGCGGGCTGTCGGCGGCGGACAACGTGGTGGTGGGGCAGCACCTGCGCCGCCGGGCGCCCTTCTGGCCCCGGCTTCTCTTCCTCCCTTCCGCGCTGCGCGAGGAGCGCGCCGCGCAGAAGGCGGCGGAGGCGGGCCTCGAGCGGGTGGGCATGCGCGAGCGCGCGCTCACCCGGGCGCACGAGCTTTCCTACGGCGAGCAGAGGCGGGTGGAGATCGCCCGGGCCCTGGCCTCGCAGCCCAGGCTGGTGCTGCTCGACGAGCCCACCGCCGGCATGAACCCCAACGAGGCCTTCGCGGTGGCCCGGCTGGTGCGCGAGGTGGCGAAGGAGGGCCGGGCGGTGCTGCTCATCGAGCACAACGTCCGCCTGGTGATGGAGCTTTGCGACCGGATCACCGTGCTCAACTTCGGCAAGGTGATCGCCCGCGGCACGCCGCAGGAGATCGGCAAGGACCCGGCGGTGATCGCCGCCTACCTGGGAGAAGGCGGGTGAGCCCGCCCCTCTTGCAGGTGACGGACCTCTCCGTGGCCTACGGCCACGTGGAGGCGGTGCGCCGGATCTCGCTCTCGGTCGAGGCGGGGCAGATCGTGGCCCTGATCGGACCCAACGGGGCCGGCAAGAGCAGCACGCTCAACGCCATCGCCGGCCTCTTGCGTCCCAAGGGCGGCTCGGTGGCGCTGGAAGGGCGCGACCTGGCCGGAGTGGCCTCGCACGAGGCGGTGGCGGCGGGGATCGTGCTGGTGCCGGAAGGGCGCGCCATCCTCCAGCGGATGACGGTGCGGGAGAACCTGGTCATCGGCTCGGAGGCCCGCCCCTGGCCGGGCGGCCGCTCCGAGGCGCACGCCGCCGTGGAGGAGCAGATCCGGCGCTTCCCTTCCCTGCAGCGGAGGCTGGACGCCGAGGCTGGCGCGCTCTCGGGCGGCGAGCAGCAGATGCTGGCCATCGCCCGGGGACTTCTGGCCCGGCCGCGCATCCTGCTCCTCGACGAGCCCTCGATGGGGCTGGCGCCGCTGCTGGTGCGGCAGATCTTCGGGATCATCGGCGAGATCCACCGGGCGGGGACGACGATCCTCCTGGTGGAGCAGAACGCCCGCATGGCCCTGCAGGCCGCGCAGCACGCCTATGTGCTGGAGCGCGGCGAGGTGGCCCTGGCCGGTCCGGCGCAGGACCTGGCTGCAGACCCCAGGCTGCAGGCGGCCTACCTGGGCGGGGACGTCGGCTGAACGTTTGCGCTATAAGAAGCGCGCTCCCGCACGACCAAAGTCCGAGGGGGAACCCATGCGCTCCTTGCTCGCCGTCGCCGCCTTGCTCGCGGCCCTTCCCGCGTCCGCTCGCACCCACCAGGTCCGTCCCGGCCAATCGATCCGGGCCGCGCTCGCGCACGCCTCCCCGGGCGACCGCGTCGAGGTCCTGCCCGGCACCTACCGGGAGGGAGCGCCGGGCGACCTCAACGCTTTGACCATCACCCAATCCGGGATCGAGCTGGTCGGCCTCTCGCGCCCCGGCCATCCGGTGATCTTGAAGAACGCGGGCGCGCAGTCGTTCGGGATCTGGGTGAGCCCGGCCAACTCCGCGGGTCCCGGGCCGCAGGCGGACGACGAGCATCCTCCCTGCGGGCTTTCCGGCCCCACCCAGCGGACGCTGCACGGCTTCACGCTCAAGGGCTTCACCGTGCGCGGGTTCGCCGTGCACGGCGTCCACCTCGCCTGCGTCGACGGCTTCTCCTTGCTCGACAACGTGGCCGAGGACAACCTGGTCTACGGGCTCTTCCCCGTGGTCTCGCGCAACGGCCTGCTGGCCGGCAACCTGGTCACCGGCACCACGCACGACGCGGCCATCTACGTGGGACAGAGCGACAACGTGCTCATCGCCGGCAACCGCGCCGAGCGCAACCTCCTCGGCATCGAGATCGAGAACAGCCGGCGCTGCTCGGCGGTGGGCAACGAGGCCAGCGGCAACACCCTGGGGATCTTCGTCGACATCCTCCCCTTCCTCGAGCGCGGCACCCAGGAGGACGCCTTCGTCGCCTTCAACTCGGTGCACGACAACAACCGCCCCAACACCGCCGATCCCGACGACATCCTCGGCATCCTCCCCTCCGGCCTGGGAATCCTGGTGGCCGGCGGGCACGCCACCACCGTGCTGGCCAACGACGTGCGCGACAACGGCTTCACCGGCATCGCGGTGGTCAGCCTCTGCCTGGGCCTCGCCCTGCAAGGGAGCGACTGCTCCGGGCTGGACATCGATCCCGACCCGGTGAACGACCGCATCCTGGGCAACCGCCTCACCGCCAACGGCACCGTGCCCCAGGACGATCCCTTCTTCGAGTCGATCCGCGCGGACCTGATCTGGGACGGGAGCGGCACGGGGAACTGCTGGAGCGGGAACAGGTTCGCCACCAGCACGCCGGCGGAATTGCCGGGCTGCAAGTGATGCCCATCCTGCGCATGGCGCGGGAATCCGATGCCGAAGCCGTGGCCGCCATCTACCGGCCGTGGGTGGAGAACACCGCCGTCTCCTTCGAGCTGGAGGCGCCGGCGCCGGAGGAGATGGCGAGGCGGATCCGCGCCAACTCCGCGCACGCGCCCTGGCTGATCTGCGAGGGAACCGGCGGCGTCTGGGGCTACGCCTACGCCTCCAGGCACCGGGACCGCGCCGCCTACCAGTGGTCGGTGGACGTGGCCGTGTACGTGGACGAGCGGCGGCGCCGGCACGGCGCGGGCCGGGCCCTGTACCGATCGCTCTTCGCCCTCCTCCGCCTGCAGGGATTCGTCGCCGCCCACGCCGGCATCACCTTGCCCAACCCCGCCAGCGTGGGCCTGCACGAGTCGGTCGGCTTCCGCCGCATCGGCACCTATCCCGCGGTGGGCTACAAGCTGGGCGCCTGGCACGACGTCGGCTGGTGGCAGCTCCGCCTGCGCGACGACGCCGCCCACCCTTCCCCGCCCCTTTCCGTCGAGCAGGCCCACGCCCGGCCGGGCTGGGAAGAGGCCCTGCAGGCCGGCCTGCGCTGAGTCCGGGACGAAGAGGTGAGCGTTGACGTAGACGTGAGCGCTGACGTCGACGATCACGTCAACGCGGCTCCACCCCAAACCTGTATTGTGTCCCCACGTTGTTCTTGAGGGGCGCCATGGAACTTCCATTGTCGGCCAGCCAGATCGTGGTGCGGGTGTGCCTGATCATCTTTGCCTGCCTCGCCCTCTTCGGGGGAACGCTGCAGATGTACCTCGGGCAGCCGGACACCTCGCCCCGCCTCGACAACGTGCACCGGTTCATGGCCGGCATCTATCTCTCCACCGGCCTGATCTGCCTGTGGGCGGGGATCACCGTGCGGCAGCAAGGTGTGCTGGTCTACCTGCTGGCGCTGGGGGTCTTCACGGCGGGCTGTGGCCGCCTGCTTTCCATGAGCAAGGTCGGGCTTCCTACGCCCCACTGGGTGTGGCTGGGCTACCTGGTGCCCGAGCTCTTGCTGCCGTTCGTGGCGGCGGCCGCCCACTCCATGCGGGCGTGATCTCAGCGCGACTCGAGGCGAGCCTTGTCGCCCGGGCGGAACTCCCGGGCGTCCATCGGGTCCTCGAGGATGAAGGCGACCAGGCCCGGGCCGCGCTGGGCGGCGCGGCCGGGATCGAGGGACGAGACCCGGGAGCCGTTGAGGAACGCCCTCTCGCCCAGGCTCTTTGGAGGGGTGCCTCGCAGCGGCCGGGCGAATACCACCGGCGTGCACTGCACGCCGCCCTCGTTGACGAGCAGCGCCGCCTCCACCTCGAACTCCATCGCCTCTTCCACGGGCTGTTCCGATCGCACGGGTGCGGCGCGGAACGCAAGAATTGGAGAGGCGCCCCTGTCCACCGACCCGCACCCACCTGCACCCAAGCGCCCTTCCTTGTTCGCAGAATGGGCTCTGCAACAATCGTGGCCGGTCCCCCTTTTGCGGAGGTCGGCATGCCCGTTCCAACGGCCAAGAGCTCCCTGCAGCTGCAAGCAAGCCTGCCGCCGCGCACCGCCATCGCCGCCCTCGCTCCCGACGAGGACGATTTCAGCCCCGCCGAGGCGCTGACCGACGGTTTCCGCTGCTGGCTCTCGCAGCTTCACGTCACCGCGGGATGCGCCCTGCTCCTGCACGCGCCGCTCCTCGTCTTCGCCTTCTTGCCCGACCTCCCCGAGGTGCTGGTGATCGGCGCCTTCGTGGCCGCCGCGGTGGCGGTGGCGGCGGTGGTGCAGGGCGCGCTGGTCAAGGCGGTCCTCGACCAGGAGCGCTCGCTGCCCTCCGACCTGGGCGAGCTGTTGCAGGCGGCGCTGGGCAACGCGCGGCGCGCCATCTCCCTGCACGTCACGGTGATCGCCGGAGTTCTCGGACACCTGTTGATGCTGGTGACGCCCGGCCTGCGCTACATCGCCGACACTTTCGTGGCGCTCCCGGCGCTGGTCGCCGAGGAGAAGTCGGTGGGGTCGGCGCTCGACCGCAGCGCCCGCCTGGCTCGCGGCGCACGGATGCGCATCCTCTTGGTCTGCATCGTGCCCTGGACCACGGCGGCGCTGGTGGCCGCCTCCTCGGGCGTGTTCGGCCAGTCCTCCTTCGAGGACCTGCCCTGGCTGGTGGCGTTCATCTTCGCCCGGGCGCTGGACACCTCGCTGGCGGCGACGCTGTCCACCATCACGTACAGCAAGCTTTGCTCACGGCCCGGGAATTAGGCCCGACGCGTCGCCAGCGTTACCCCCAGGCTGGTAGCCAGCGCGAAGAAGGCCGCCGCCGCCAGCGGCCCCGAGAGCGCGGATGCCCAGAGCAGTCCCTCGGGGCCCCACTGGCCGGCGATCCCTTCCACAGCCCGCAGGACCGCGGAGAGCGCGAACGCCCCCATGGCGAAGGCGCGCAGCCAGGGCAGCGCCAGCGGCCGCCCGGCGAATCCCGGCGCCAGCCGGCCGGCCATGGCGGCGATGAGCGTGAGGAGGAAGCCGAGGTTGATCAGGTGCCGCCGCGCGTCCAGCCAGAGGGAATGGACGCGCAGGCCGAGCAGGTCGGCGATCCCGGCCAGCGCCCCCACCAGGGCGGCGGCGACGAGCGAGGCATAGGCCGCGCGTGCGCCGAAGGGGAAGAGCGGATCGCGGGTGCGGTCGATGGCCGGGCCGGCGCGCGTCGAGGCCAGCCCGAGCTGGAAGGAGAGCGGCACCACGCCCGCGGCGAAGAGGATGTCGGCGGCGCGCTCGACTCCCGTCAGGCCCGAGAGCGCGCCGGCGCTGCCCAGGACCACCGACGCCCCCCAGGCGCAGGCGGCGAGCGCGAAGGCCCGATCGCGGCCCTTCGGCCCCGCGGGAGCGCGGCCCAAAGGATCGCCCAGCGCCGGCTCCACTCCCAAGAAGCCGGAGAACATGCGCGCCGAGATGGCGAACGCCATCCCCAGGGCGAAGCCTTCCACCGAGAGCCTCCAGGCCACGGAAGCGAGCGCGGGCGGCAGGTCCCCTTCCGGCCCGGAAGATGAGAGCCAGAAGGCCGCGGCGTCGGCGAGGCCGCCCAGGGCGAGGAAGGCCAGGGCGGCCTGCAGCAGCGCCTCGTGCCCGCGCCGGCGCTCGCCCGCACGCCTCCGGGCGGACATCGGCGCCTGCAGGCATCCGGCCCCGGCCAGCGTCCCGCAGGCGACGAAGATCGCCAGCGCCCGGCGCAGCCAGGTCCCCGCCTCTCCGGACGCGAAGGGGACGGCGAAGTCGGCGAGGGTGGCCAGCGACAGGCCCAGCAGCGCGGGCAAGGCGAGAGCGGCGCGGATCGGATACCCGGAGACGACCCGCGGCACGAGGTAGGTCCCGAAGCCGAGCACCAGCGGGACCAGGAACCCGAACACCTGGGCCTGCCCGTGCACCTGCTTCCAGAGCGGATCCACGGGCCCCAGCGAGAGCTGGATGCGGAGGAGGAGGACGGCGCCGAGCGTGCTTCCGCAGAGCGCGGCCAGGAGCGCCACCGCCGCGAAGGGCCGCAGGAGCAGGGGGTGCTTGGGAGCCATCAGGGGGTGGCAGGATACGGAATGTGAGGCGCGAGCGCATCGCCGGCCGAGGGACGACGTCACGCGGGCGCAGTTGTGTGCCGGCGGCCGCGCACGTATCCATGGGGTTCCATGGCCATCCAGCTCCCGCCCTCCGCGAGCGGCCTTCCGCACTGGAGGACCGACCCCTACCGGCTCCTCTTCCCCCTGGGCGTGATGCTCGCCTGGGCGGGCGTGCTCCACTGGCTGCTCCTGGCCACCGGAGTGATCGGCGAGTACCGATCGATCTTCCACGCCTTCGCCCAGATCGAGGGCTTCATGACCTGCTTCGCCATCGGCTTCCTCTTCACCCTCATCCCCAGGCGCACGGGCACCTCTCCCCCCGCCGCCTGGCAGATGGCGGTGGCGATGTCCGCCCCGGTGGCGATCGTGGTCCTCGCCTGGTTCGAGAAGTACGCGCTCTCCCAGGTCCCCTGGCTGATCCTGATGGCGGTGATGATCCAGTTCGCCGTCAGCCGCTTCCGCGCCCCCGGCGCCGAGCCGCGGGTGCCCAACAGCTTCGTCTGGGTGGTGCTCGCCTTCCTCATGGGCATCGGAGGATCGATCCTCGCCGGGGTGGGAGCGGCGCTGGGCGACGAGCAGTTCTGGGTTCACGACCTGGGCCGCTCCATCATCTTGCAGGGCATGTTCACGGGGCTGGTGCTGGGGGTCGGGGGCATGCTGCTCCCGGTGATCACCCGGGGAGCGCCGCCCCTGGGCGGAGCCGCGTCCTCGGGGCGGGCCAGGCTCCTGCACCTGCTCGCCGGCCTGGCCTTCATCGGCACCTTCCTCCTCGAGGCGCTGGTCTCCGTCCGCCTGGGCTTCGCACTGCGCGCGGCCATCGTGCTCTCCGTTCTCCTCGTCTCCGCGGGGATCTGGCGGCCGCCCTCGGTGCCCGGGTTGCACCGCCGGTTCATCTGGCTGGCGGCCTGGCTCCTGCCGGCCGGCTACGCCTGCGTGGCCGCCTTCCCCGAGTACCCGAAGGCAGGCTTGCACGTGGCCTTCATCGGCTGCTTCGCCCTGCTCGCCCTCTCCATCTCCACCCACGTGGTGCTCTCCCACGGCGGGGCTCCCCAACTCCTCGGGCAGCGGCCCTGGCCGGTGGCGCTGATGGGGGCGCTGCTCTTCGCGGCCCTGACCTTCCGGGTGCTGGTCGACGCCGACCAGCCGCACGTCTACCGCTGGCTGGGCCTGGCGGCAGCGGCCTTCCTCTGCGCCACCCTGGTGTGGGGCGCCTTCCTCGTGCGCACGCTGCGCGCCTGAATCAGCCCAGGAGAAGCTGCTTCACCTGGGCCACCAACTCCCGGGTGGAGAAAGGCTTGGTGACGTAGAGATCCGCCCCGGCCGCCAGGCCCCGGGCGCTGTCCGCCTGCCGGCCCTTGGCCGTGAGCATGACGATCTTCAAGCCCCGGCAGCGGGGATCGGCGCGGAGCCGCTCGCACACCTCGAAGCCGTTCATCTTCGGCAGCATGATGTCGAGCAGCACCAGGTCCGGCGGGCTGGCCAGCGCGGCCTTCACCCCCGCCTCCCCGTCCACCGCCACCTGCACCTCGAATCCCTCCCGCTTCATGAGGAAGTCCAGCGAGGTGACGATGTTGGGCTCGTCGTCGACGATGAGAATGCGCTTGGCCATCCCTTGTCCCTACCTTGCCAGTTGTAGAGGCCTCTGTCCCCCCTCCCGCTGCAGCGGGAGGGTGAAGGAAAACGTCGCTCCCTGTCCCAGCTCGCTCTGCACCCAGAGCCGGCCGCCGAAGTGCTCGATGATGCGCCGGCTGATGGGCAGGCCCAGGCCGGTGCCGCGCAGCTTGCCGGTGAGCGTGTCGCCCACCTGGCGGAACTTCTCGAACACCGTCTCGTGATCGGCCGGGTTGATGCCCGGCCCGTTGTCCTGGATGTCCACCCGCAGGGCCCCCGCGCCCACCCCCAGGCGGATCTCCACCCGCCCCTGGTTCGGCAGGCAGACGTTGACGGCGTTGGAGAGGAGGTTGATCAGCACCTGCATCAGCCGGTCGCGGTCGGCCCGCACCAGAGGGATGGCCTCGCCGTTCATCGCCATCGAGAGCTCGATGCCGCTCTCCCGGAAGAGCTGGCTCACGGCCTCCACCGACTCGCGGATCACGTCCTTCACGTCCATCTCGGTGGTGTGCCACTCCGCGCTCCCCGACTCGATCTTGGCCAGCTCCAGCACCTGGTTGATCAGCCGGGTGAGGCGCTGGGTCTCCTTGACGATGATGGCGAGGAAGCGCTTGCGCTCGGGGAGATGGATCTCCGGGTCCTCGAGGAGAATCTCGGAGAAGGCGCGGATGGAGGTGAGCGGGGTGCGCAGCTCGTGGGTGACGGTGGAGACGAAGTCGTCCTTCATCCGGTCCAGCTCTTTCAGCTGCTCGTTGGCGGCGCGCAGCTCCCGGCTGGCGTCCTCCAGCTCCCGCGACTTCTGCTCCAGGCGGTGGCTGTAGGCGCGCACCTGGGAGGCCTCGTCGAGGATGTTCATCACCTCGTCGATCCCCGGCGGCTGCTGCTGCACCAGGGAGGCGATCATCACCCGGGCGGAGGCGCCGCCGATGGCCCCCGCCAGCTGGTTCTCGGCGAAGGCCACCAGCTCGGCGTCGGGCTCCAGATCCTCCAGCGATTCCACCCCCTGGCGGCGGGCATAGGCGAGGAAGGCCTCCCGGGCCCGGTCGGGGCCGAGGAAGCGGCCGATCAGGGGGAGGAGATCGGCCACCGGCGCGCTCCCCCGCCAGAAGGCGGAGCGCTCCAGCTCCTGGGTGCGGCGGAAGACGTCGACGAAGAGGGTGGCCTGCTCGGTCTCGTCCGCGCTCTGCCGCCCGATCAGCGAGACCCCCACGTGCAGGCCCACGTTCACCAGCATGCTCCAGAACAGGCAGTGGGAGATCTCGTCCATGCCGGAGAGGCCGAACAGCTCCTGGGGCTTGAGCAGGCCGATCCCCAGCGGCCCGGCGGAGAGGAACGATCCCGGCAGCCAGCCCGACTTGACGAAGGAGGGGAGCAAAAGGGTGTAGGCCCAGACGGCGAAGCCGCCGCAGAGCCCGGCGATGGCGCCGGAGTGGGTGCCGCCCCGCCAGTAGATGCTGCCGAACATGGCGGGGGCGAACTGGGCCACGGCGGCGAAGGAGATCAGCCCGGTGGCCACCAGCGCGTAGGACTCGCCGGCGGCGCGGAAGTGGATGTAGCCGAGCACGAGGATGCCGGTGATGGCGCAGCGGCGGATCAGGCGCAGGGGGCGGGAGAGGTCGGTCCGCTCGTTGAGCCGCAGCCAGCGCCAGCGGAGCAGGACGGGCATCACCAGGTCGTTGCAGACCATGGTGGAGAGCGCGATGGTCTCCACGATCACCATCCCCGTGCCGGCGGAGAGCCCGCCCACGAAGGCCAGCAGGGCCAGGGCCCCCTTCTGCTGGGCCATGGGGAGGGTGAGCACGAAGGTGTCGGCGTCCACCCCCGGACCGAAGAGCATCAGGCCGCCCAGGGCGAGGGGGAGGACGAAGATGTTGATCAGCAACATGTAGAGGGGGAAGAGCCAGATGGCGCGGCG
Source organism: Myxococcales bacterium (assembly GCA_035498355.1). Lineage (GTDB taxonomy): Bacteria > Myxococcota > Myxococcia > Myxococcales > 40CM-4-68-19 > 40CM-4-68-19. Next base: position 10,435 of record DATKAG010000547.1, read on the forward strand.
GAGGTGGTCCTCGTCCACGTTCTCCACCACCGAGATCTGGAACTGCCGGGGCAGGACCAGGATGGTGAGCATGGAGAGGAAGGTGAGGAACGGCCAGGTGGCATAGCTGCCGCCGCTGGCCGGGACGGTGAGGAGCGGGCGCAGGCGCTCGCTCTGCTCCGCCAGGCGGAAGATGTCGCCGAAGCCGTGGTAGACGCCGAAGGTGACGAAGGCCCCCACCGCCAGGAAAGCCACCAGCTTCACCACCGACTCGAAGGCGATGGCCGCCACCATCCCCTCGTGGCGCTCGGTGGCGTCCAGGTGGCGGGTGCCGAAGAGGATGGTGAAGGCCGCGAGGATGAGGGCGATGTAGAGCCCGGTGTCGTTGAGGAAGGGGGCGACGGCCTGGGCCGGCATCACCACGTCGGGGTAGTTGCGGAGGATGACGAAGCTGCGGGAGATGGCCTTGAGCTGCAGGGAGATGTAGGGGACCACGCCCAGCACCGCGATCACCGTCACCAGGCCGCCCAGGATCTGGCTCTTGCCGTAGCGGGTGGCGATGAAGTCGGCGATGGAGGTGATGCGGTACGCCTTGCTGATGCGGATGATCTTGCGCATCGCGTACCACCAGAGCGCCGCCATCAGCGTGGGGCCCAGGTAGATGGGGAGGAAGCCGATCCCGTTGGAGGCGGCCCGGCCCACGCTGCCGTAGAAGGTCCAGGTGCTGCAGTACACGGCCAGGGAGAGCGCGTAGGTCCAGGGGTTGGCGATGATCGAGCGCCCCGCCTCCGCCCGCCGGTCGCCCCAGGAAGCCACGGCGAAGAGCATGCCCAGGTAGGCGAAGGCGACGATCACCAGCACCCAGCCCTGCATCCGCGTCCTCCTTCAGTCCCTGGGGCGCTCGATGACCAGGGCCATGAGGGCGATGACCAGCGCCCAGGAGCCGAAGAGGAAGGCGTAGAGCAAGGGGATGCCCGCGATCACGATCGGCCGGGCGAAGAGGGAGAGGATGGGGTAGTTGAGGAGCACGCACCCCAGGAGGAAGACGGCGGCAAGGCGTTGGCCGGTGATGCCCGAGCGTCTCACGGTGCCCCCCGCGCAGAGCGGGGAATCATACCTCGCGGAGCGCCTCCAGCGTGAGGGAGAGCCGAAGCGGCTGGATCGGCATCCAACGGTCCATGCTTGGGCCCTTCCACCCCGGGGAGATCGAAGCCCAGGCCTGCGCCGGCGGGGGACCGGGCGGAGCGGGGATCCGGGATTTCCTGGTGGAGCAGCAGCGCGCCTTCTTCCGGGCGCTTCCCTGTCTCTTCGTGGGGAGCACGGCCCGGGGCTGGCCCTGGGCTACGCTCCTCGCCGGGCCGCCCGGCTTCGTCGACACGCCGGACGAGCGCACCCTCTCGGTGCGCGCCCCGCTGGACCCGGCGGACCCGGCGCAGCAGGCGATCGAGCCGGGAAGCGCGGCGGCGGCCCTGGGCATCGATCTCGCCACCCGCCGGCGCAACCGGGCGAACGGGTTCGTTTCGGCCGCCGGACCCGGAGGCTTCACCCTGGACGTGCGTCAGGGCTTCGGCAATTGCCCGCAGTACATCCACCCCCGCCTCTTCCGGCCCCTTCCCGGCGGCTGGCAGGCGCCGGAGGAGCTTGGCGGCCTCGACGGTGAGGCCCGGGAAGCGATCGGTTCTGCCGACACGTTCTTCGTCGCCAGCGTGGCGCGCACCGGCGATCCCCGGGGCGGGGCGGACATCTCGCACCGCGGGGGGTGGCCTGGGTTCGTGCGCGTGGAGGGAGACACCCTGGTCGTCCCGGACTTCCGCGGCAACCGCTACTTCAACACCCTGGGGAACCTGGTCTCGAACCCGCGGGCGGCGCTGCTCTTCGTGGACTTCGAGCGGGGCGGCCTCTTGCACTTGCAGGGGAGCACGGAGATCGTCTGGGAAGGCCCCATGGTGGACGAGGTGGAGGGCGTGGAGCGGGTCTGGCGCGTCCGCGTCGAAGGCGGCTTCCGCAAGCGCGCGGCGGCTCAGCCCAGGAAGAGCCGGTAGGCGGGGTTCTGCGTCTCCTCGACGAAGGAGTACCCCACCGTCTCGAGGAAGCGGCGGAACTGCTGCAGCTCGCCCTTGGGCACCTGCATCCCCACCAGCACCCTCCCGAAGTCCGAGCCGTGGTTGCGGTAGTGGAAGAGGCTGATGTTCCAGTCGGTGCGCATGCGGGAGAGGAACTGCAAGAGCGCCCCGGGCCGTTCGGGAAACTCGAAGCGGTAGACCAGCTCGTCGCGGGCCAGCGCCGCATGTCCGCCCACCATGTGGCGGACGTGCAGCTTGGCCATCTCGTCGCCGGAGAGATCGAGGGTGCGCAGGCCCTGGCGCTGCAGGGCGCGGACGATCTCCTTCGTCTCCTCGTCGCTGCGGATGCCCACCCCGACGAACACCTGGGCCTCGTTCGCGTCGGCGATCCGGTAGTTGAACTCGGTGATGTTGCGCGGCCCCAGCACCGCGCAGAACCTGCGGAAGCTGCCCGGCCGCTCGGGGATGGTCACCGCCAGGATGGCCTCCCGCCGCTCGCCCACCTCGGCCCGCTCGGCCACGAAGCGCAGGCGGTTGAAGTTCATGTTCGCCCCGCTGGGGACCGCGATCAGCGTCTGGTCCTTCTCGCCCGTGCGCTCCACGTACGCCTTGGCCCCGGCCACGGGCAGGGCGCCGGCGGGCTCGAGGATGGAGCGGGTATCCTCGAAGGCGTCCTTGATGGCCGCGCAGATGGCGTCGGTGCCCACCAGGATCATCTCGTCCACGTGCCGGCGGGCGAGGTGGAAGGTCTCCTTGCCCACCCTCTTCACCGCCACCCCGTCGGCGAACAGGCCCACCTGCCCCAGCGTCACCCGCCGGCCCTGCGCCAGCGAGCGGGCCATGGCGTTGCAGTCGGCCGGCTGGACGCCGATCACCCGGATTTCCGGCCGCAGGCGCTTCACGTAGGCCGCGATCCCGGCGATCAGGCCTCCGCCCCCCACCGCCACGAAGATGGCGTGGATGGGGCCGGGGTGCTGGCGGAGGATCTCCATCCCGATGGTGCCCTGCCCGGCGATCACCTCGGGGTCGTCGTAGGGATGGACGAAAGTGAGCCCCCGGCTCCGCTCCAGCTTCTTCGCCTGCCGGTAGGCCTCGTCGTACGAGTCCCCGGCCAGCACCACCTCCGCCCCGCGCGCCGTCACGGCGTCGACCTTGATCTGCGGGGTGGTGACCGGCATGACGATGGTCGCCTTGCAACCCAACCTCTGCGCGGAGAGGGCCACGCCCTGGGCATGGTTCCCGGCGGAGGCCGCGATCACCCCCCGCTTGAGCGCGGCGGCGGAGAGGCCGGACATCTTGTTGTACGCGCCCCGCAGCTTGAAGGAGAAGATGGGCTGCATGTCCTCGCGCTTGAGCAGCAGGCGGTTCCCCAGGCGGGCGGAGATGGCCGGGGCGAGGTCGATGGGCGTCTCGACCGCGACGTCGTAGACGCGCGCACAGAGGACCCGCTCCAGGTAGTCTCGCGCGCCCGCCGCCATCGAGGGACCGCACCGTAGCAAACTTTACTCGCCCGTGCGGGCTCGACACATCGCGACTTGATCCCCGATCGAGCCGTGGCCGACGGTCGCGCGGCGGGGGAAACAGCAAGGAGGTCGGACGCATGGAACGTGCAGCGAGAGTCGGCTTCGCGCTTCTGGCGCTGGCGCTCGTGCCCCGGGCGGGCGAGGCGCGAGTGGTGGCCTTCGTGGTGGAGAGCAGGCAGCCGTTCGTGGGCGGCGCCGCCTGGGGCAGCGTCGGTCCCTACGAGCGGCTGACGGGGACCGCGTACATGGAGGCGGATCCGCGCGATCCGCTGAACGCGGTGATCGTGGACATCGACAAGGCGCCGAAGAACGCCCGCGGGATGGTGGAGTTCAGCACGCCCTTCGTCATCGCCAAGCCGGTGGACATGGCGCGCGGCAACCACAAGATCTTCTACGGCATCAACAACCGCGGCAACAACCCCTTCAGCCTGCTCACCGCCACCACCCAGGCGCAACTCGCGGCCTTCGACGTGTACTTCACCATGGGCTACACCCTGGTGGACGCGGGGTGGGAAGGCGACGCGGTGCAGACGGCTACCAACCTGACGGCGAACCTGCCCATCGCCCGGCAGCCGGACGGCAGTTCCATCGTCGGCTGGATGCGCGTGGAGTACACCGATCGCAACCTCCCCCTGGCCGGGACCTTCACCCTCACGCTGGAGGGGAACGCCAGCTTCCACTCCTACGAGACCGCGGACCCGGACCCATCGCACTCCATCCTCACCGTGCGCGACGACGTGGATTCACCCAAGGTCGCCATCGGCTCCGACCGCTGGGCGTTCGGCAAGTGCCCTTCGGGCGCGGCCAGCCTGACGCCCTCCACCTTCGACATCTGCTACTTCGACGGCTTCCGCAACGACAAGGTCTACGAGCTGATCTACCCGGCCAAGAACCCCATCGTCATGGGCCTGGGGCACGCCACCACCCGCGACGTGGGCTCGTTCCTCCGCTACCAGGCGAAGGACGACGCGGGCAATGCCAACCCGCTGGGGTCCGGGATCCGCCGCTCGTATGCCACCGGGGCCTCGCAGACCGGCGGCTATCTGCGCGACTTCGTCTACTTCGGCTTCAACGAGGACGAGTCCCACCGCCGGGTGTTCGACGGGGTGATGCCCACCATCGCTGGCACCGATCGGGCCTTCATCAACGTGCGCTTCGCCGACCCCAACATCTGGTCCGACCAGGACGACCGGCACGACTTCTTGCAGAGCAGCTACCCTCCGCTCACCTACGCGGTGACCACCGACCCGGTCTCCGGCATCCGCGCCGGCGTCCTGCACCGGCCCTGGAGCGATCCGCTGGTGATGCAGACCGACTCGGAGACGGAGTTCTGGCAGCTGCGCGGCTCGCTCAACGTCCAGGACGGCAGGGGCGAGCCGGTCGACCTGCCCGACAACGTGCGCCTCTACTTCAACTCCAGCGCTGCGCACAGCATGCGCATCACCGGGCTGCGCACCAATCCTCCCGGGAGCAGCGCGCTCTGCGCGAACCCGACTCCGGGTGGAACGGTGATCGAGACCGCGCGCGCCACCCTGGTGGCGATGGATCTCTGGGCCGACCGGGGGATCCTCCCTCCCAGGAGCAACTATCCCCGCCTGGAGAACGGCACGCTGATCCCGTTGGCAGAGGCCGGCTGGCGCTTCCCCACGATTCCCGGGGCCAGCTTCCCCACCGTGCAGAACCAGCTCGACCTGCTCGTCTTCGGGCCGCTCTTCGGGCAGAACGGAGGCGTGCTCTCCCTGCAGCCCCCGCTGCTCGGGCCCCACTACCAGCAGTTCGTGCCCCGGTCCGATCATGACGGCTTGAACATCGCAGGGGTGCGTCCGATGCAGGTCCGGGTGCCGCTCGGCACCAGCTCCGGGTGGAACATCCGCCGGCCGGAGCACCGCGCGCCCAACCTCTGCGGCTTGACCGGGTCGTACTTCGCCTTCGCCACCACCAAGGCGGAGCGGCTGGCCTCCGGGGACCCGCGCAAGTCGCTGCAGGAGCGCTACCGGGACCACGACGGATTCGTGCGGGCGGTGGAGAAGGCTGCCAA
>DATKAG010000548.1:0-28108 GCA_035498355.1 Myxococcales bacterium
TGTCTTCCTCCTCGCCGATGGGCGTCTCCAGCGAGATGGGCTCCTTCGCGATCTTGAGGACCTTGCGGACCTTGTCGAGCGGCAGCTCCATCTTCTCCGCGATCTCCTCGGGAGTGGGCTCGCGGCCGATCTCCTGCACCAGGTAGCGGGAGGTGCGGATCAGCTTGTTGATGGTCTCGATCATGTGCACCGGGATGCGGATGGTGCGCGCCTGGTCGGCGATGGCCCGGGTGATGGCCTGGCGGATCCACCAGGTGGCGTAGGTGGAGAACTTGTACCCGCGCTTGTACTCGAACTTGTCCACCGCCTTCATCAGGCCGATGTTCCCTTCCTGGATGAGGTCGAGGAACTGCAGCCCGCGGTTGGTGTACTTCTTGGCGATGGAGACCACCAGGCGCAGGTTCGCCTCCACCAGCTCGGCCTTGGCCTTCTCCGCCTTGCGCTCGCCGGCGATGATCGCCCCGTAGCTCTTCTTCAGCTCGTCCACGGGGAGGAGGGCTTCCTCCTCCACCCGCTTCACCTTGCGCGGGGCGGCGGCGATGGTGCGGGCCACCTCCCCCACCTCCTCCTCGGAGAGCCCCAGCACCTTGAGCTTCTTGCGGGCCACCAGCCCGCCCTTGCCCTCGTCCTCGGCGTCGCGGAGCAGGCCCTTCAGCTCCCTGAGCGAGACCCCCACCCGGTGCTCGATCTGGCGCATCTCCCGTTCCACCTGGTCGACGCGCTCGATCAGCTTCTTGAGGTTCTCGATGATCCGCTCGATCTGCCGCTTGTTGAGCTTCACCTCTGCGAGCGTCTCCGCCATGGCCGCCTCGTTGCGGGCCACGGCGTCGCGGTACTCCTTCTTCTTCCCCTCGGAGAGCTTGCGGGTCTTGGAGAGGGAGAGCTCGGCGTAGTGCTCGTTCTCCCGGTCCAGCCGGCGGATCTTGTCGATCAGCTTCACCACCTGGTCGGTGCGGCCCTGCTCGTCGAAGGTCTCGTCGTCCTCGTCGGGCGCGTCGCGGATCACCTCGCGCACCCGCATCTTCCCCTTCCGCAGCCGCTCGCCGATCTGGATGATCTCCTTGATGGCGATGCTGGAGTGAAGCACGGCGTCCAGCACTTCCTTCTCGCCGTCCTCGATACGCTTGGCGATCTCCACCTCGCCCTCGCGGGTGAGGAGCGAGACCGAGCCCATCTTGCGCAGGTACATGCGCACCGGGTCGTTGGACTTGGAGTAGGCGTCCTCCTCCTCCTGCTCCGCGCGCTCCTGCGGGGTGGTCTGCTCCTCCTCCTTGACCGCCACCGGCTCGGGCTCGGGCGGCTTGGTCTCGGGGAGCTTGACCTTGTTCGCCTCGTCGACGATGGCGATGTCGTTGTCGCCGAACATCGACATCACGTCGTCGATCTGGTCGGAGGAGACGATGTCCGAGGGCAGGGCGTCGTTCACCTCGTCGTAGGTGAGGAAGCCCTTGTCGCGGCCCAGGGCGAGCAGGTCCTTCACCTCCTTGCGCTCGGTGGCCTTGCTGCCCTTCTTGGCCGGGACCAGGTCCTCGTCGTCGTCGTCCTCGTCGAGGTCGGCGGCGGGGACCTCGTCGTCGTCGGAAACCTCCGGGGTCGCGGCCTCCAGGTCGGGCTCCTCGCCCCCGGCCAGCTCGTCCCCTTCGCCTTCCTCTTCCCCGCCCTTGGCCGATTTCTTCGCTTGCCTGGGAGCGCGCTCCTTCTCCCCGCGCTTCACCTTCGCCGCCGGCGCCTCCGCCCGACCCGCCTTCGCCTGCTTCTTCGGCGCCGGCGCGGGCTTCTTCTCCGGCTTTCCCCGCCTCGCCGAAGCCTTGCGATCGTCGTGCTTCCTGCGCGCTGCGGACTTCTTGTCGGCCATCGAGGTCAACTCCGTGGGCTTCGCCGGTCGGGACGTTGAAGAGTAATCGAGAGAGGGGCTTACCGCTCTTTTTTCTGGATCCTTTTCAAGCTCTTGGAACCCGCGGCGCGGCGCGCTCCTTCCGCTCCAACGCCACGGTTTGCGAATGTTTTCTCAGCAAACTGGATAGACGCTTCGCGTCAGTCTGGTCGCCCGCCTGCTCCATCTCCGCCACCGCGTCGAGCAGGCGCTGGCGAAGGGCATCGGGCTCCACCGCACGGATTGCGCTCTGCGCGTCGCCGCCCGAGCAGACGGCGTCCGCCGCGTCGCGCAGCGCAGGATGTACGAACTCGCCCACAGCCCCCGAATGCGCCAGCTCGGGGGCCAGCTCGGGATGGCGGACCAGCGCGGCGAGGATCACCAGCTCGGCCTTGAGCACCGACAGGGGAAGCGGCTTCTGCCCCTCGGGGGCCGGCGCCGGACGCGCGGGCGGCGGAGGGGCGGACTTGCCGGCGAGCGCGCGGCGGATCGCTTCCACCGGCGCGTCCAGCTTCTCCGCCACCTTCTCCACGTACAGGTCCCGGGCGAGCGGGCTGGGCGCCGCCTGCACGATGCCCTTCACCGCGTCCACCGCCCGCACCCGCGCCTCCACCGGCGCGCCTCTGGGGAGCTGCCCCAGGGCGCGGTCGAGGAGGAACTCCAGCGAGGGCTGCGCCGAGCCCAGCATCTCCCGGAATCCCTGCACGCCCACGCGCAGCACGGTCTCGTCGGGGTCCTCGCCCGCGGGCGGCACCAGCACCCGGGCCGGCACCCCTTGCCCCGCGGCGATCTCCGAGGCCCGCTGCGCGGCCCGCATCCCCGCCGCGTCGCTGTCGAAGACGAAGACCAGCTCCTTCGCCCCCGCCTTGGTCACCAGCTCCAGGTGCTTGTCGGTGAGCGCGGTGCCACAAGTCGCGACGGCGGTGACGATGCCCGCCTGGTGCAGGCCGATGGCGTCGAAGTAGCCCTCCACGAACAGCGCCACCCCTTCGCGCCGCACCGATTCCCGGGCCCGGTCGAGGGCGAAGAGCGTCATCCCCTTCTGGTAGAGCGGCGTGTCCGGCGAGTTGAGGTACTTCGCCTCGCTCTGGCCCTCCAGGAGCCGGCCCCCGAAGCCCACGATGCGGCCGCTCTCCCGGATGGGGACCATCAGCCGCCCCCGGAAGCGGTCGTACAGGCCTTCGCCCTTCTTGCGGGGAACGCCCAGCCCGGCCTCCTCGATCAGCTTCGCGTCCACGCCCTTGAGCGCGTGCGACTTGACCAGCGCGTCCCAGAGGTTGGGCGCGTACCCCAGCCGCCAGGCCCGGGCGGTGTCCTCGGTGACCCCGCGCTTGCGCAGGTGCTCGCGGGCCACCTCGCCCTTGGGGTGCTCCCAGAGGACCCGCTCGTAGAAGGTGCAGGCCTTCTCGTTCACCTCCGCCAGCGCCGCCCGGCGCGCAGACCTGCGCGCCTCCTCCGGGTCCGGCGGGGTGAGGTCGACGCCGGCCTCGGCGGCCAGAAGCTCCACCGCCTCGCGGAAGCTGCGCCCCTCCATCTGCATGACGAACTTGATGGCGTCGCCGGAGACGCCGCAGCCGAAGCAGTGGAACATCCGCTTGTCGGGTACCACGTAGAAGCTGGCGGTCTTCTCCCCGTGGAAGGGGCAGAGCCCCTTCCAGTCGTGCCCGCTCTTCTTCAGGGGCACGCGGCGCTGCACCACCGCAACCAGGTCCACCCGGTCCCGCAGCTCCTGCAGCTTCTCGTCGGAAAGGGTCGCCAACCGTCTCGCCGCCAGGGACATTCAACCGCTACTGGGACAGCTTGGACAAGGCCGCCTTCACCGCCTCGCTGACCCGCTTGCCTTCCGCCCGCCCGGCGACCTTCGGCATCAGCGCCTTCATCACCGCCCCCATGTCCCTGGGCCCCTTGGCCCCCGCCGCCGCCACCGATTCCTGCACCAGCTCCGAGAGCTCCGCATCGGTCAGCTGCCTGGGCAGGTAGGCCTCGAGAATGGCGATCTCCGCGTTCTCGTTCTCCGCCAGCTCCGGCCGTCTCCCGGCGGTGTACTGCGCGGCAGAGTCCTTGCGCTGCTTGATCATCGAGCCGATCACCGCCAGCACGTCCCCTTCGTCGAGGGCGCTGCCCTTCTCGATCTCGCGGTACTTCATCTGGCTCTTGAGCATGCGGATGGTGTTCAGCCGGCGCGCTTCCTTCGCGCGCGCGGCCGCCTTCATGTCCTGATCGATGCGATCGACGAGCATCGTCCTCTCGATCGAAGGCCCCGCACGATCGGTCGCGCGGGGCCCGGTGGTGAGGGAGCGGAAGACCTACATCACGCCCTTCCGCGCCTTCTTCAGGGCGCGCTTCTTCGCCGCCAGCGCCTTCTTCTTCCGCTTGACCGACGGCTTCTCGTAGTGCTCGCGCTTCCTGATCTCGCTCAGGATTCCCGCCTTCTCGCACTGCTTCTTGAAGCGCTTCATGGCGTTCTCGAACGACTCGCCTTCCTTGACGCGCACGCCCGGCATCCTCTCGATCACCACCTTCCGGCCCGCGTGGGACCCGTACGGCCCGCAACCGAGCCGCGCGAAAACGCGGCAGTATATGCGCGCGCAGGGGGCTGTCAAACGCACCCGCACGCAGATCACGGAACTTTGCGGCCCCCCGGATCGCCGCTTACTGTCGCCCGGCGGTCCCCTCATGAGCGAAGCCCGGCTGTCGGTGACTCTGCCCGAGTACGAGACGGAGCTGGTCGCCAACCAGCGCACGGCCCTCCGCACCGCCGCACTGCTCGCCGCTCCCATCCTCCTGGTCTTCAGCCTGCTCGATCGGGCCACCGCCCCGGAGCGCTGGATCCCCCTGCTCTGCGTGCGCATCGCCGCCGCCCTGGCGCTGGCCCTGGTGGCCCGGCTCACGGTGCGCAGCGACCGCTCGGTGCGGCTCACCGCCCTGGCGGTGGCGGTGATCTGCGCGGCCATCGAGGCCGGCGTGTTCGCCACCGGCGGCGCCCGCAGCCCCTACCTCACCTCCAACATCGCGGTGCTGGCCGGCGTCGGCATCCTCGTCCCCCTCACCGCCCGCCAGTCCATCGCCGTCCAGCTGGTGGGCCTGGGGGTCACGCTGTTGCCCCTGCTCCTCTTCCTCCATCCCGGCGACACCCTCCCGCTGCTCACCTCCGCCTCGTACCTCTTCACCGTCTCCATCGTGGCGGTGGCCGGCGCGCATCTGCAGGACGTGCTCCGCCGGCGCGAGCACCGCGCCCGGGTGGAGGTGGCGCGGCAGATCGGCCTCATCAACCTCGGCACGCTGGCGGGAGGGCTGGCGCACGAGCTCTCCACCCCGCTCACCTGCGTGGCGGTGGAGCTGGAGAGCCTGGAGCACGACCCGTTGCCCGCGCCCACCCGGGAGAAGGTGGCCGCGGCGCGCGCCGCCGCCGCCCGGATGCGGGAAGTGCTGATCGCCATGCGCCAGGGCGCGCGCTTCGCTTCCAGCGAGCTGCGCGAAGTGATGCTGCCCCAGGAGGTGGATCTCGCGGCCACCCTGGTCTCCCAGCGGATGCGCGCCCTGGGCGTGACCCTGGAGCGCGAGTACGCCGCGAACGTGCCGATGGTGAGCTGCCAGCCCACGCTGCTCTGCCAGGTGCTGGTGAACCTGATGCTCAATGCCCTCGACGCGATGACGGGGCAGGCCGGCGCCCGCCTCACCGTGCGCGTGCGCAGCGACTCCCGGCGGGCGCTGGTGGAGGTGGAGGACACCGGGCCGGGCATCCCCGAGCCGCTGCGGGAGCGGATCTTCGAGCCCTTCTTCTCCACCAAGGGCGAGAAGGGGAACGGGCTGGGGCTCTGGATCTCCGCGGAAATCGCGCGGCTGCACGGGGGCGAGCTGGTGGCGATGGACGGCCTCAAAGGCGCGCTCTTCCGCCTCTCGCTGCCGGCGGAGGCGCCGCCACCCGGCGTCGGCTGAACGGACGGAGCCAGGGGCCCGCCAAGGGCCCGTGCTCGCGGGAAGCCGAGGACCTTGCGGCCCTTACGCCGTGCCGGTCTCGGACTTGGGCGGGGGCGCGGACTGCTTCTGCGGCGCCGCGTGCGAGCGGTTCACCCGGTCGCGCAGCTCCTTGCCGGTGCGGAAGAGGATCCCGCGCTTCGGCTTGACGGGGATCACCTCTCCCGTCTTGGGGTTACGCCCGTTGTAGCCTTGGTAGTTCTTGACGTGGAACGCGCCAAGACCGCGGATTTCGATGTTGTCGCCCTTGCAGAGCGCGGCCTTCATGGACTCGAAGATCGTCTCGATGGTCAGCTCGGCCTGCTTCTGCGTCAGCTGGCGCTTGGCCACCAGAATGGCGATCAGATCGCTCTTCAGCATGCATGCACTCCGCGAGGTCCGGCGGTCGAAAACGTTCGACGGATGGGAACGTTACATGACCTGCAGGGGCGCGGGCAAGCGCACTGCTTCAGGTTTTTCAGGCGGGCTTCCGCGCACTTTGTCCCACCCCCAGGGGGCGGGGCTCCTCCGCCGCCGCGAGAGGAGCTGCCTCGAAGCGGCGGAGGAAGGACTCGAGCGACTCGTCGAGCGCCGCCTCGGCCGCCCCCTCCGCGCGGGACAGGCTCTCCACCACGGCCTCGGTGACCGTATCGCGCTCCTGGGCGGGAAAAGGCAGGGAAACGCGGGCCGCGGCGCGGATCTGGGCCAGCGTGATCCGGGCGGGTTCGCGGGAGAGAAGCCACCCACCCTTCTTGGCCTCCACGGCCAGGCCGGCAGAGGCCAGGGCGGCGAGGCCCTCGCGCACCAGCCGGGCGGTGACCTGCAGCTCGCGCACCAGGGCCTGGGGGCGCACGGGCGCGCCCCGCTCCCGGTGAAGCTGCGCCAGGCCCACCAGCAGGCGGATGACGAAGGTCTCCCGCGCCGCCGCCGCCTTGAGCGCGGGGTGCGGCTCCGGCTTGCGCGAGGCGTCGAGCGCGTAGCAGAGGCGGCACCCCACGAGCGCGATCATCCAGGAGATGTAGATCCAGGTGAGGGTGATGGGGAGCACCGCCAAGGACCCGTAGATGCGGTGCACCTGCACCATCTTTCCCGAGGCCCAGGCGAAGAGGAACTTGGCCACTTCCCACATGCTGCCGGCGACGAACGCGGCCACCAGGGCCGAGCGCAAGCGCACCCGGGCGTTGGGGATCACCTTGTAGAGGAACGCCAGCCCCAGGTAGGTGATGGCCACCGAGGAGAGCGCGGCCAGCACGTGCATCATCTCGCTGTGCGCGTGATCGCGCCCGGCGGGCACGTCGTGCATGCGGGAGATGGTCCAGGTGACGTAGATGGAGAGGCTGAGGAAGATGGGGCCCAGGGTGAGGAAGGACCAGTACTTGAGCAGCCGCTGCAGGGGCGAGCGGGGCCTCTTCACCGCGTAGATGTGGTTGAAGGCGCTCTCGATGTTCCAGAGCAGGGAGATGATGGAGATGAGCAGCACCGCGAAGCCGATCGCCCCCAGCGCCTGCACCGTTGCCTTGCTGCTGAAGGTGGTGAGCGCTCCGGCGATCGCGGCGCCCGCCCCCACCCCGAGCTGGGCGTTGACGTAGCTCTGCACCCGGTCGCGGATCTGCCCCTCGCCGCTGAAGAGGTCGACCACGCTGTAGAGCACCGCCAGGAGCGGCACCAGCGCGAACAGGGTCAGGTAGGTGAGGGCCGAGGCGCGCAGGGAGATGGCCTCGCCGCGGAAGCCGTGCCCGATCAGGACCAGCGCGCGGACGAACCGGCGCACTCCGGGAAAGGCGTACGCCCGCTCCCGGAACGCCAGGAGGCGGGCTTTGAGGCTCGAGCTCAGTCGCCCACCTTGGCCGCGGGCGCCTCCGGATCGGCTTCGGCGGGCTGCCGGGGAGGCTCGGCCCGCTGCTGCTGCTGGCCGCGTCCGCCGTCGCGGCGCCCGCCGTCGCGGCGGCCTCCGCGCTGCGCCTGCTGCAGCTCCGGGCGGCTCCACTTGGCGTGCAGGTCGTACTGCTCCAGGTGGTACTGGGGCTGGGGGCGCACGGTGATGCTCTTGTTGAGCTTCATCATCAGCAGGCGCATCGCCTCCCGCTCCGGGCCCTGCAACAGCTTCGCCACCTCCGGGTGGCAGGAGACCACCAGCTGGTCCTCGCGGTGCTTGCCGGCCGCCCGCTGTGCCTCGCGCATGATGTCGTAGGCCATGGTGACCTTGCTGCGCACGTGGCCCCGGCCGTCACAGGTGGGGCAGATCTCGGTGGTCATGCGGGTGATGCTCTCCCGCACCCGCTTGCGGGTCATCTCCACCAGGCCGATGTCGCTGATCTTGAGGACGTTGGTCTTGGCGCGGTCGCTGGCCAGCGCTTCCTGGAGGGTCTTGAAGACCTTCTCCCGGTTGGCGCCTTTGTCCATGTCGATGAAGTCGATGATGATGATGCCGCCGATGTTGCGCAGCCGGAGCTGGTAGACGATCTCCTTGGCCGCCTCGCAGTTGATCTTGGTGATGGTGTCTTCCAGCGAGGCCCCGGCGCCCTTCTTCCCCACGTAGCGGCCGGAGTTGACGTCGATGGCCACCAGCGCCTCGGTCTGGTCGATGATGATGTAGCCGCCGCTCTTCAGCCAGACCTTGCGGTTCTGGGCGCGGATCAGCTCCTGCTCGATGCCGAACTCGTCGAAGATGGGCTCCTCGCCCGAGTAGAGCTCGATGCGCTCGCGCAGCTCCGGGGCCGCCTGCTCCACGAAGGCCCGCACCCGCTCGAACTCGGAGCGGTCGTCGATCACCAGCTTCTCCACCTCGTCGGAGAAGAGGTCGCGGATGCTGCGCAGGATCAGGTCCAGGTCGGGGTGCACGCAGGCGGGCGCCTTCATCGACTCCCGCTTCTTGCCCACCTCGTTCCACAGGCCGAGGAGGAACTTGATGTCGGCGGTGAGCTTCTCGCTGGGCTCGTTCTCCGCCACCGTGCGGACGATGAAGCCGGTGCCGGGCGGGCGGTAGCGGTCCACCAGCTCGCGCAGCCGCCGCCGCTCCTTCTCGTTCTCGATGCGCCGGGAGATGCCCACGTGGTCGACGGTGGGCATGAACACCAGGTGCCGGCCGGGGAGCGAGATGTGGCAGGTGATGCGCGCCCCCTTGGTGCCGATGGGGTCCTTCACCACCTGCACCAGGACCTCGTCGCCCTCCTTGAGCAGGTCCTGGATCTGGGCGCGCTTGTAGTTGCCGTTGCGCTTCTCGCCGTTGCCGCCGCGCCGGTCCTGGCCCCAGCTCTTTCCCTCCGGGCGCCGGTCGTTTTTCGGTTGCTCGCCGGCCGGGCGGGGACCTTCTCCGCCGCGGCGCCGTCCCCGGCCTCCGCGCCGGCGGCCTCGCCGCCCTTCGCGGGCCGCGGGCCGCTGGTCATTGGGGACGCTGCGCGCGCCGGCCTCCGGCGCCGGCGCCGGAGCGGCCGCCTCCGGCTGGCCTTCGCCCGGGGGAGCCGGCGGGGAATCGAGCGCGCGCGCCTGCTCGGCGGCGAGCGCTTCCTCGGCGGCCGCGTGCGCGGCGTCCGCCTCGTCCAGCTCCTCCTCCTCTTCGTCGCCCTCCTCGTCGTCCTCCAGGGCGTCGTCGGCGCGAAGCTCGAGGATCTCCGCGGCCGGCTGGCCCGCCCCGGCCGGCGGCGAGCCTTCGGGCGGGACTGCCTCCGGCGCCTCGGACGGCGGGGCGGCTGCCGGGGCGGGCTCCGGAACCTCCCCGGCGGGCGCGGCTTCCGCCTGGGGCGACGGCGGTTCGGGCTCGATGGGCGCGGCAGCAGGCGACTCGACCCCCGCCGCCTCGGCCGCCTGGGGGACTCCTTCCTCGGAGGGCTCGGGCAGGTCCTCGGCCTCGAGGGGATCGCCCTCCACCGAGCCCGCCTTGATGTCCATCTCCTCGGAGAAACCGGGGAACGTCGGGTCGGAAACGATGTCGCCGACGTAGAGGAAGGCCGCCTTGTCCAGGCCGATGTCGACGAAGGCGGCTTGCATGCCCGGGAGCACCCGGACGACTTTTCCCTTGTAGATGTTCCCGACTATCCCTCTCTCGTTCTTCCGCTCCAGGTAGTACTCAGAAATCGTCCCTTGCTCGATCAGCGCCACCCGGGTCTCCTGACCCGAGGCGTTGATCACCAGGATGTTCGACATCGAAAGATCCTTCTTGCGCGGTCGCGCGCAGGTCGCGCGAATGCGGCGTGGCGCCTCTCAGGCGCCGCTTCGTGAAACCGGAGAGTGAGCCTTGTCTGGCCACCCAGCCTCGCTCATGGCCCCAGGGCGCCGGAGGTGCGCGGCTGCGCGCCGCCCCCGCCGCGATGGCGCGGTGAGGCCCCGGCGGCGGAAAAGCCCCCGGAGCAGACTTGGGAAGCGTAGCATCCGGATCCGGGTGCCGCAAGAAGAGGACGGGCGAATTTGTGGTTTCTGGCAGGGGGTTTCGGGTATCAGGTCGCCGGCGCCCCGAAGATCGCGCTCTCCCGGACGATGCGGGCCACTCCGGGGCGCGTCAGCTCGGGGCCGAAGAGCGCGGTCAACAGCTCCGAGGGACGGGCCACCGCCTCGTTCTCGCCCGCGCGCAGCGTGAAGCGGATCTCCCGCGGGCCGCTGGCAAAGAGCCCCTCCACTCCCTTGCGCAGGTCGATGCGAACCGGCTTCTTCCCCTCCCGCTCGCGCAACACGGTCGCCTCGCCCGCGGCCGCGAACTCCGCCAGTCGCCGGGCGGCGTCCGGGGCTTCCGCCGGAAGCTCGACCCGGTACTCGATTCCCCGGATGGTGCGGTTCAAGGAGTCGCCGCCGGGCGCCAGCGGCTCGCAGGCGAGCAGCCGGAACCCCTCGGGCAGATGTGCGCGCACGCGCTCCGCCACGTCCTCCGGAGAGAGCGCACCGAAGAGCTCCAGGTCGAGATACTCGGCGCGGCTCTCCGTCCCCACCGGGCAGGCGGGGCCGAAGCTCACCTTGGGCTTGGGATGGAAGCCCTGCGAGTGGGGGATGGAAAGCTGCGCCCGCCGGAAGGTGCGCAGGAGCGCCGTCATCGTTTCCAGGTGGCTGAGCGCCGCCGCCGTCGTCCCCTCCTTGGCGTAGCGCAGGCGCAACAAAGTGCGCTCCCTGGGCAGCGGCGGCGTCTCCCGCGGCGGCTGCCGGCGGTAGTCCTGCGGGTGGTAGACGATGGTATCCACCACCTCGTAGTCGCAGGCCCCGCAGGCGGTGCAGATCTCCTCCCCGTAGGCGCAGTCGGGGACCGCCGCCTCCTTGCGGGCGGCCATGCGCGCCTTCCACAGGTACGGCTTGGTGACCTCGCAGTCGATGTGGTCGAAGGGGAGCACCTCGCTCCCGCCCTTCTCCCGGTGGGCGAAGAACTCCAGGCCCACGCCGTGCCGCCTCTCCGCCTCGGCGAACGCCTCCAGCCACCTCTCCAGCCGGAAGTGCTCCGTCCAGCCGTCGAGGACCTGCCCCAGCTCGTATGCGCGCAGCACCGCGGCCGACAGCCGCCGATCGCCCAGGGCCAGCGCTCCCTCCAGCGCCCCCTGCTTTGCGTCGTGCGGCTTGACGTGCAGCTCGCGGTATCCCCGCCCCAGCTTGCGCAGCTCTTCGCGCAGAAGGGCGTGCTTCCGCTCCGTCTCCTGCAGGGAGATCATCGGCTCCCACTGGAAGGGCGTGAAGGGCTTGGGGCAGAAGGTGGAGACGCCGACGTTGATCTCCGCGCGCGGGTTCAGCTTCTTCCCCCGGCGCAGCGCCTCGGCGCTGAGGGTGACGATGGCGCGCACGTCCTCGTCCCGCTCGGTGGGCAGGCCGATCATGAAGTAGAGCTTCACCAGGTCCCAGCCCGCCGCGAACACCGTGTCCACGGCGTGGAGCAGGTCCTTCTCCGCGTTCCCCTTGTTGATCACCTTCCGCATGCGCTCGGTGGCCGCCTCCGGGGCCACGGTGAACCCGCTCTTGCGCACGCGCTTGATCTGCGCGGCGAGGTGCGGGGACATGGTCTCGGTGCGCAGGCTGGGCAGGGAGATGCCCACGTTCTCCGGCCCGAACTCGTCGAAGAAGTCCTCCAGCACGCCGTCGATGCAGGAGTAGTCGCCGGCGCTGAGGGAGAGGAAGCCCACTTCCTCGTAGCCGGTGGCGAGAAGGCCCTGCTCGGCGATGCGGCGCACGTCGTTGGGATCCCGCTGCCGGGTGGGCCGGGTGATCATCCCCACCTGGCAGAAGCGGCAGCCGCGGGTGCAGCCGCGCTGGATCTCCAGCGGCAGCCGGTCGTGGACCGTCTGCATGAAGGGGACGATGGGCTTCTCCGCCTGCGGCACCAGGTCCAGGTCGGGGATCACCCGCCGCACCACGCTCTCGTACCCGGGCTTGAGCGGCCTGTAGCGGGCGATGGTCTTGTCCGCGGCGTACTCCGGCTCGAAGAGCGAGGGGACGTAGACGCCGGGGATCTCCGCCAGCAGCCAAAGCAGATCCTCGCGGGGGGCCCCGCTCGCCTTCCAAAAAGCCACCGCGTCGCTGATCTCGTGCACCACCTCTTCGCCCTCGCCGATGACGAAGGCGTCGAAGAAGTCGGCCACCGGCTCCGGGTTGTAGGTGCAGGGGCCGCCGCCGAGGATCAGCGGATCGTCGCGGCGGCGATCTCTCGCGCGCAGGGCGATGCCGCCCAGGTCCAGCATCGCCAGCACGGTGGTGTAGCAAAGCTCGAACTGCAGGGTGAACCCGAGGACGTCGAAGGCCCGCAAGGGCGCGCGGCTCTCGATGGAGAAGAGGGGCTCCCCGGAGGCCCGCAACGCCTGGGCCATGTCCGGCCAGGGCATGAACACGCGCTCGCACGCGACCTCGGGGCTCTCGTTGAGCAGGTGGTAGAGGAGGCGGAAGCCGACGTTGCTCATCCCCACTTCGTAGGTGTCGGGGAAGGCGAGGGCCCACTTCACCCGCGCGGACGCCAGGTCCTTGCGCACCGCGTTCAGCTCCCCGCCCGCGTAGCGGGAGGGCTTCTGCGCGGCGAGGATCAGGCGGTCGAGCACCGGGAGCGGCATGGCGACTGGCGGTTTAACGCGATCCCTCCACGGCATCCAGTGCCCGCAGCGTCTCCCCGCCCAGCGAGCGTTCTTTCGCTTGCAGAAGCTCCGCCGCCCGCCTCAAGGCGGCGCGCAGGGGGGCCGCATCCGGCGAGCGAGCCTTCTGCTGCAGGTCGGGATCGTCGGGGAAGGGGAAGCCGATGTAGCGGAAATCGTACGGCAGGTGGTCCCCGGCATCCTCCACCCGCAGCTCGCGCTCCCAGGCTCCCTGGGAAGAGGGGCACGGCGGCCGCGACATGGAGACCTGGGGAAGCCGCCCGGGGACGAGGATGGCGAGCAGCGCGCAGGAGCGGGAGGCCGTCTTCACCGACGCCGGCGCCGCGCCACGCGGAGGGGCCCAGCCGTCCGCGTCCGCCACCGCCCAGGCGAAGTCCACGTGCCGCGGCGGAGAACCGGGGACGAACGTCTCCTGGTAGACCACCGCGCCGGGCAGCGGCCGCCCCGCGTCGTCCAGCACGCGGGCGCGGAACTGCTGCACCGAGCCGCAGGCGCACACCAGCGCCAGCGCGGCCAGAGAGCCGATCCGCTTGTCGGACCGAGCCGCACGAGCGATGCGCCGGGCATCGTTCGAGGGGAACGCGAGTAGACCTCGCGTTCCCCGGTGCGGCGACGGGAGACAAGCGGTTCGGCTCTCTGGGCTACTCCGCGTGGTCACCCGCGTACTCGGCCGCCTTGGGATAGAGGGGAATGAAGGTGCACTCGTCCACCGAGGTGAAGAGGTCCACGATGTCCCCGCCCGCCAGCTTCCACTTCTGGTAGTGGGTGTCGATGGGGTCCATGTCGTTGCCCGACGGCCCGTGCTCGTAGTCGAAGCCGGGCTTGCGCAGCGACATGTCGTTCTCCTGGTCGCCGCCGGTGTTGTTCATGAAGAGCTTGTCCCCGTCCCAGCCCACCACCGTCTTCCAGTGATAGCTGACCAGCTTGTCGAAGAAGCCGGCGGCGGAATCCTCCTTCACCAGCACCAGCACCGGCACGCCCGCCGAGACCCAGAGCTTGAGCAGCTTGATCCCGCGCGACTTGTCGATCTCCTCCGCGTCGTGGTCCACCCCGTTCATGTTGAACTTCTTCCCCGCCTCCACCACGTTGGCGGGAGTGCGGGCGCCGTTCACCACGCTCGGGACCCGGCTGGTGTCCGAGTAGAAGGCGCCGTTCTTCGCCCCGGCGTTGTTGGTGTAGGGGAACCAGTAGTTCATGGCGGTGGAGAAGCTGTAGGCGCCGCAGTTGTTGGTCTGCCCCTGGTCCTGCCAGTTCATGTCGCCGGGGAGGAAGAAGCGGGCCGGGGGAGCGGGCAGCGCGTCGATGGAGGAATTCTTCTGGTCCGAAGTCTTGAGCGGCTCCAGCTTCTGCACCAGCGCCTTGTCGTAGCGGTGGAGGCCCGCAAGATCGACGTTCTTGCCCGAGGGCGCCAGATCGTTCCAGGTGGCGACCACGATCGGCCCCGAGGTCCCCGCGGCCTTCGTGTCGGAAGTGACGCTGTGGAAGGCCAGCAGCTTCGCCTTCCCCGCCGCGAGCGCGGAAAGCGTGCCCACCAATAGCGGCACGCCGCCTGGCGAGGAGAGCTTGACCAGGTCGATGGGCGGCTGGCCGCCGTTCCAGCGCTCCTGCTGGTCCTTGTCGTGCGGGGTGCCGAAGATGAAGAACCCCGTCTTCCCGTCCGACGCCCGGGGCAACTGGCGGCCCAGGGTGTAGTCCTGGCGCTGGTCGGCCATCTTCACCGCATCGGGCCCCGCCCCGTCGATCTGCCGGGCGCGGAAGAGCACCCAGTCGTTCTGCTGCCAGAGATCGATCTGCAGCTCCGCATCGGCGCCGCAGGGGACGGTGACCGGGCCCACCAGCGGCAGGCCCGAGCGGTCCTTGGCGAAGCGCGCCGCCTTCAGCGAGGCGTCGTCGGCCAGGTCGCCGCGGTGGCTGAAGTAGAAGAACGCTTCCCGGTCGCAGTCCATCGGGACCGGCGCGGAGCCGCCGGGCTGCTGGAAGTGCCCGCCCTGGACCAGGAAGTGCGAGACCTTCTCCAGGTCGCTGCTCCCCTTCTTGAAGCTGACCACGTACGCGTGCAACCCGTCGGGGGCGACCTGCTTGCCGGACCCCGGCTCCTCGGGCACCAATACCTTCGGGGTGGACTGCGGGCGGGCGCTGGGGTGGACGGGCAGGGGCGTGCGCTTGAACTTGCCGTCGGGCGGGTAGAGCTCGCACTGCGCCTTCGCGCACTTGCCCGGGCCGGGGTGGCAGTCGAGCTTCGGCTCCTGACCGGGCTCGAAGAAGAGGACTTCCACCCGCCGGTTGGTGGCGCTGCGGAAGTCGTCCTTGCCCGACTCCTCGATGGGCCAGCTCTCCCCGCAGCCCACGCACCTCTTCGCGTCGTCCACCCAGGCGAGCGAGGAGCGGAAGCCGTCCAGCTCGCCCACCTCGACGTCGAGCAGCTTGGCCAGCTCGGACATGTAGAGGGCGAAGACCGCGCGCCAGAAGGGATCGTCGACCTTGGCGTCCTCCTCGAGCGAGGTCCCCAGCTCCTCGTTGCAGTGCCGCTTGAAGCTCTTCAGGGCCGCCTGCGTGCCCGAACCGATGTCACCGTCGATCTTCCCTGGATCGCAGTCCCAGCCGCGCGTGCGCGCCGCCCAGGAGAGGATCTGCTGCACGTCCTTCGGCTTGTTCTGCCCCTGGCTGATCTTCGCGAAGGAGCCGTCGTCGCCGCTGAGCAGCGCCTCCACCGCCCCGGCCCGCTTCTCCGAGAGGGGGACGTTGTAGGCGTCGGGCCCGGTGGTGTCGGTGTGGCCGGCCACCAGCAGCTTCTCCCCGGGAAACTCCTTCAGGCGGAGGAAGATGGTCTTGAGGATCTCGAGGCCGACCACCGTCTCCGGCGGCGGCGCGTCGGCGCCCTCGTCGGCGGCCGGCTCGGGGAGGAAGACCGCGCTGTCGTAGCGGAAGTGCGCGTCCTCCACCTCGATGAGCACCGCTTCCTTCTTCTCGTCCTCCTTCTTCTCCTCGGCCTCGCCAGAAGCGTCCTCGGCCGGTGCGGCCTCTTCGTCCTTCTTCTCTTCCTCCGGCGCGGGGCCTTTCGCCTCTCCGGCTTCCCCTCCGCCCTCCCCCTTCGCCTCCTCGGCCTCCCCGCCGCCTTCTCCGCCGCCCTTCGCGTCCTTCTCCTCCTCCTCGTCCGCCAGCTGGAAGGTGTAGTCGACCGTCGGCACGTCCTTGATCAGCACCACGCCGTCGCTGTCCGCCGTCACCGGGACCCGCTTGCCGCCGGAGAGCGTCACCGTCCCCTTGGCCCCGGCCAGCGGGTGCCCCTCGCTGTCCTCGATCCGGAAGTGGATGGTGTTGGGCTCCGGCTCCTCTGGCCCCGGCAGGGCCTCGAGCCCGCTCCCCTCGTCGTCCAGCTTGAAGGTGTACTCGCCCGCGGGGACGTCGGTGAGCTGGATCTCGCCCGCCACGTCGGTCATCACCGCGATCTCCGCCCCGTCGGAGAGCGTCACCGTCCCCTTGGCCCCGCTCAGCGGGTTCCCCGCCGCGTCCTCCACCTTGATCTGGATGGTGGTGAGCCCGACGCCGGGCGGGATCTCCACCGTGTACGCGCCGGGCGGCTTGTCGTCGATGTGGACGTGCCCGTCCTTGTCCGTCTCCGCGTCGATCACCTCGCCCGAGGCAAGGCGGATCTTCACCTTCACCCCGGCGAGCGCGTTGCCCTGGTCGTCCTGGAGGGTGAAGTCGATGGCCTCGTTCGGGCGCTTGCCGGCCTTCGGCCTGGGCGCCCCGTAGGGGGTGGCCTGCGCGGCCTTCCCCGCCCCCTTGGCGCTCTTGTCCTTCTCCTTCTCCCGCGAGGAGTCGCCCCACTTGTCGCGGGCGACGTAGAAGATGCAGTTGTAGCCGGCGCCGTCGTAGAAGTGGTTCGCTTCGGTCACCAGGTAGTGCCCCGAGTACGCGCCCACCTTCTTCAGATTCACCATCGCCCCGGGCCGGACGCCCGGGTCGCCCTGCACCTCCACCTCCGCGGTGACGAACTCCATCGCCCGGCGGGTGAGGGCCGCGCGCGCCACCGTGTCGGCGTGCTCCTGCGTCCCCACCTGCGATTCGAGCACCGAGAGCTCGGTCTTGGTGGAGGTGAACTTCGCCATCTTCGCGCCGGGCTTTCCGCCGGGCACCGACCAGAGCTCGTCGCCCGTCTTCGCCTTGCCGGTGATCTCCGACTTGCCCGACACGTCCCAGGCGCCCACCTCCACGCTCACCGCCGGCTTGCGGAAGTTCGCCACCGGCAGGAACGTCTTCAGGTCCTCGCCGAAGCTGAACTCGACATCCGAGTCGTCGGACAGCTCGGGGCGCTCGAAGTGCAGCTCCTTGCCGTCCACCCAGAAGAGGTAGCCCTCGAGCTGGGCCATGGAGCTGAGGAAGTCGTAGTCGGTCTGGTTGGCCTGGAAGCGGAACATCTTCACCGGCGCGGGCGAGCCGGGGCTGGTCTTGGGGGTGAGCCCGTGCTGGCTGGCGATCTGCCTGGCGCAGTCGATGGGGGAAGCGCCGGCGTAGGTCGTCGTCTTGCGGGCCCGCATCATCCGGTGCGCGCGATCCATGCCCCGGAGCACCAGCACGGTGGGCCCGGAGCGCTCCAGCTCGGTGCGCCAGGCGGTGACCTCGCCGTCGAAGATCTTCTTCAGCTTGCCGGGGACGCCCAGCTCGATCTTCACCTCCTTGCACTCGGTGAAGGTGGGCTTGGCCTGCCAGACCAGATCCGGATCGGAGACGACGATCTCGAAGGCGCTGGCGCCCCCCCGGGTCTGGTAGACGCGGATGCCGAGGATGGCCGCCGCCTCCTCCCCCTGCAGCCTGCTGCCGTCCAGATGGACGGCGAACTCCGGCTTCAGGCGGGAATCGTCGGACACGGCTCCGGGACCTCGGGCGACACCTGCGGCGTGTTCAGTTTACCGCGGCGCAGGCTCGGCCGGAAGAGGTCCGGGCGTAAAGAGCAAATTCCCCAGTCATCGCGTGACCATGAAGGTGCGGAACTCGCCGCGGGCGGCCGACCAGCGCACCCGCACGTTGTCCACCTCGGCCGCCGGCGGGCCCCGGCGGCACCAGGCGATGAAGTCCTCGATGCGCTCCCTCAGCCCCTCGGCGATGGCCTCCACGCTCCCGTCGGGAAGGTTGCGCACCTCGCCCACCAGCCCCAGGCGCATGGCCTCCTGCTGGGCGCTGGCCCGGTAGAACACCCCTTGCACCCGGCCGCTGATGACCACCTCGACCCGGGTCACCCGAGCATCTCCTTGAAGCCGCTCTCGTCCACCACGCGCACGCCCAGCTCCTGCGCCTTGGTCAGCTTGCTCCCCGCGTCCTCGCCGGCCACCACCAGATCGGTCTTGCGGCTCACCGAGCCGGAGACCCGGCCGCCCCGCCGCTCGATCTCCGCCTTCGCCTGCTCGCGAGAATACCCTTTCAGCGTCCCGGTCAACACCACCGTCTTGCCCGCGAAGGGGCCTGCGGAAGCCCCCTCTTCCTCGGGTGCGGGGCGCACGCCGGCAGCGAGCAGCCGGGCGATCATCTCCCGCTGCTCGGGGAGGGAGAGGAAGTCGTGGATCTGCCGGGCTACCTCCGGCCCCACGTCGCGCACCGACTGGAGGTCCTCGACGGAGGCGGCGAGCAGCGCGTCCAGGGAGCCGAACCGCCGGGCCAGGGCCAGCGCGGTGGCCTCTCCCACCATGCGGATGCCCAGGGCGTAGATCACCCGGCGCAGCGGCCGGGACTTGGAGGCCTCGATGGCGGCGAGCAGGTTCTTCGCGGAGAGATCGGCGAAACGTTCCAGCGCGACGAGCTGCTCGTAGGTCAGCGCGTAGAGATCGGCCGGCGTCTTCACCAGCCCCGTCTCGATGAGCTGCCCGCTGGTCTCCACCCCCAGCCCCTCGATGTCCATCGCCAGCCGGGAGCCGAAGTGGCGCAGGCGCGAGACGCTCTTCGCCGGACAGGTGGGGTTGGGGCAGCGGGTGATGGCGCCCCCTTCCTCGCGCTCCACCGGCGACCCGCAGGCCGGGCACTGCTTCGGCATCTGCCAGGGCCGGCTGCTTTCCGGGCGCGACTCGGGGATCACCCGGACGATCTCCGGGATCACGTCGCCGGCGCGGCGGAGGAACACCCGGTCGCCCACCCGCACGTCCTTGCGCCGCAGCTCGTCCTCGTTGTGCAGGGTGGCCCGGCTGACGGTCACCCCGCCCACGTACACCGGGTGCAGCGCCGCCACCGGGGTGAGCGCGCCGGTGCGGCCCACGCTGACGAAGATGTCCTCGACGGTGGTGGCCTCCTCCTCGGCGGGGAACTTCCAGGCGATGGCCCAGCGCGGGGTGCGCGACACCGCTCCCAGCCGCCGCCGCTGGTCCTCGGAGTCGACCTTGATCACGCTCCCGTCGATCTCGTAGGGCAGCTCGTGCCGCCGCTCCAGCATCCGCCGGTACTTCTCCTTTGTCGCCTCCAGCGTCTCGCAGAGCTCGTTCTCGGGGTTGGTGCGCAGCCCCAGCGCCCGCAGCTTCTCCAGCTTCTCCCAGTGGCTCTGGAAGCTGAGGCCGGGGGTGTCGCCCACCTCGTAGAAGAAGATGCTCAAGGGCCGCTGGGCGGTGATGCGCGGGTCGAGCTGGCGAAGCGATCCGGCGGCGCAGTTGCGCGGGTTCACGAAGGTGGGCTCGCCGGCCTTCTCCCGCTCCTCGTTCATGCGCACGAAGTCGCGCTTGTTGATGAACACCTCGCCGCGCACCTCGAAGTGCCCGGGCGGATCGCCTTTCAGCTGCAGGGGGACCATCTTGATGGTGCGCAGGTTGGAGGTGACCTCCTCGCCGGTGAGGCCGTCGCCCCGGGTGGCCCCCTGGGTGAACTTGCCCTTCTCGTAGGTCAGCGTCACCGCCAGCCCGTCGAGCTTGGGCTCCACCACGTAGCGGACCGGCTCCTCGCCCAGGAGCTTGTGCACCCGGGCGTCGAACTCGAGGAACTCCTCCTCGGTCATGGCGTTGGCCAGCGACATCATCTGCCGGCGGTGCGTCACCTTGGCGAACTTCTCGCTGGGGGCCGCTCCCACCCGGCGGGTCGGCGAGTCGGGGGTGATCAGGTCGGGGTGCTCGGCCTCGAGCTGCTCCAGCTCGCGGAACAGGCGGTCGTACTCGGCGTCGCTCAGGGTTGGCTCGTCGAGCACGTAGTAGCGGTGGCTCGCCTCGCGGAGCTGCGCGCGCAGCTCCTCCGCGCGGGCGGCGGGGTTCTCCATGGCGGCGGAATCTAACCGATCGCGCGGCTCAGTTCGCCGCCGCCCGGGCCTGCGGGCGGAGCTGCACCCAGACCCAGAGATAGGTGGGCTCGAGCGAGGTCCAGACGGTGTCGCGCCGGCGCTCGGAGAGCAGGGCCCTGGCGGCCTCGTCGGCGCCTGCGCGATCCCCCTTCAGGCTGGCCAGCCGCACCCGCTGCAGGCGGCAGAGCCAGTCGACCTGGGCGCAGCGGGTGGTTTCCGCCAGGGCAGTAGCCGCGTCTCCCTTGGCCTCGGCCAGGGCGGCGCGCAGCCCCTGGGCCGCGGCCAGCCCGCGGTCGCCGGCGGCCTCCGCCTCCAGCGCGGCCAGGAGCTTCGCGGCGTCTGCGGCATGTCCGCCCTGGGCCAAGGCGCGGATCCGCCAGCTCGCGACGCTGCGCCGGAGCGCGTTCTGCTCCGCCCCGGAGAGCTTCTTCGCCGTTCCGCGCTCCAGGCCGGCGTCGAGCAAGGGAAGGGCCGCCTCGGGCTCGCCGGCCAGCACGTAGAAAGCCCCGCGGGTGACGGCGAGCTGGGCATGGAGGGCCGGGCTGGCCGCGCGCGCCTGCTCTTCGGCCGCGTCCAAGGCGGCCAGTCCCTCCGCGCGCCGCCCCTCGGCCAAGAGGGTCCAGGCGATGTACGACTGCAGGCGCACCTTGACGCTCGCGTCCGGGGCCAGGGGAAGCTCCTCGCGCAGGGCCTTGCGCCCGCCCTCGAAGTCGCCGGCGAAGAAGCGGGCGGTGGCCACCCCCGCGGCTGCGTACCAGAACTGCGGGTTGGCGGAGGCCTTGCGGAAGGCGGCCTCCGCATCCTCCAGGCGGTTGGCGCGGAGCAGGACCTCGCCCAGCGAGTCGAGCGGGTTGGGGTCGTCGCGCTTGAGGGCGGCATAGCGGCGCATGGCGGTGATGGCCGCGTCGTGCTGTCCCAGGTCGGAGAGCGCGAAGCCCAGGTGGTTGAAGGCCTCCGCGGCCTGGGGATTCAGCTCCACGGCCCGGCGGAAGAGCTTGACCGCCTCTTCCCCCCTGCCCGCGTCGACCGCGCGCTCGCCCAGCAGCAGCTCGATCCGCCAGTCCCCGGCGGCGAGCTCCCCCAGGTGGCTCAGGCTGGCCTCCACCGCCTTGTCGTCGCCTTTCTGCAGGGCGCGCCAGTAGTCGAGCATGGCCCGCTCCGGCACGCCCAGCTTCGCCCCCAGGGCGACGGCCCGGTCCATCTTCTCCGCCGGCTCGCTCACCCCGGGGCACTGGGCGAGCATGGCCCAGGCGAAGGCGAACCTGGCGTCCAGGGCGACGGCCTTCTCGAACTGGGCCTTGGCCTCGAATTCCCGGGAGGACTCGAAGAGGTCCCTGCCCCGCCTGAAGGCGGCCAGGGCATCGGGCGACCCGGAGGAGAGAGAAATCTCCGCGGCAGCCTCCTCCGGCGCCGGCGTCGCCCCGGCGGAAGCGGCGAGCAAGAGAGCGATGGCGACGTGCATGGGCCTCCCCGGGAGTCCAGCGGGAAAGCATGGTCCGGTCCGGCACCGACTGCAAAAAATGCGTCAGGTTGCAGGCTTGTTCGTTGACAGGGGGCGCCGTCTCCCCTACATTTCGCCCCTCTCCGAAGTCACCTTCTTCCGCGCGCCGCCCTCCAGGGCGAGCAGCGCTCCCGATCAGATGAACCTGTCCGAGCTGAAGGAAATGAAGATCCTGGCCCTCGCCAAGCTGGCGAAGGAGCTGAGCATCGAGGCCCCCGGCGCGCTGCGCAAGCAGGAGCTGATCTTCCACATCCTGCAGGCGCAGAAGAGCGACACGCTGATCAACGCCGAGGGGGTGCTGGAGGTGCTGCCCGACGGCTTCGGGTTCCTCCGCAGCCCCGACTTCTCCTTCATGCCGGGGCCCGACGACATCTACGTCTCGCCCTCGCAGATCCGCCGCTTCAACCTGCGCACGGGGGACATGGTCAAGGGGCAGATCCGCCAGCCCAAGGACAGCGAGCGGTACTTCGCCCTGCTCAAGGTGGACGAGATCGACTTCCTGGAGCCGGTGGAGGGCAAGCAGCTCCTGCTCTTCGACAACGTCACCGCCCTCTACCCCACCCGGCGGATCAACCTGGAGCACAAGAGCACGGACATGAGCACGCGGATCATCGACCTGCTCAACCCCATCGGGTTCGGGCAGCGGTGCCTGATCGTCGCTCCCCCGCGCGCCGGCAAGACCGTCCTCTTGCAGGACATCGCCCACGCGGTGACCGCCAACCATCCCGACGCCTTCCTCATCGTGCTGCTCATCGACGAGCGGCCCGAGGAGGTCACTGACATGCTGCGCACGGTGCGCGGCCAGGTGGTCTCCAGCACCTTCGACGAGCCGGCCACCCGCCACGTGCAGGTGGCGGAGATGGTGATCGAGCAGGCCAAGCGGCTGGTGGAGGGCGGGAGGGACGTGGTGATCCTGCTGGACTCCATCACCCGCCTGGCGCGCGCCTACAACGCCACCGTGCCGCCCTCGGGGAAGATCCTCTCCGGCGGCGTGGACTCCAACGCCCTGCACAAGCCCAAGCGCTTCTTCGGGGCGGCGCGGAACGTGGAGGAGGGCGGGTCGCTCACCATCATCGGCACCGCGCTGGTGGACACCGGGTCGCGGATGGACGAGGTGATCTTCGAGGAGTTCAAGGGGACGGGGAACAGCGAGATCGTGCTGGACCGGAAGCTGATGGAGAAGAGGATCTTTCCCTGCCTGGACATCAACCGCTCCGGGACGCGCAAGGAGGAGCTGCTGATGGACGAGAAGCAGCTCAACCGGGTGTGGATCCTGCGGCAGCTCCTCCATCCCCTGAACACCATCGATGCGATGGAGTTCCTGCTTTCCAAGATGCGGGGGACGAAGACGAACAAGGAGTTCCTGGACTCGATGAGCCGCTGATCTTCCAGAAAGGGGACAGTCATGAACCGACGTGGACTGATGGTGGCGGTCGCCGCCGGCGCCCTGGCGCTGATCGCGGTGTGGGCGACGGGAGCTTCCCGGGCGCAGCAGCCCGGGTTCAAGCGGGTGGAGGTCCAGCGGCACGACCTGAGCGTGCCCGGGCGCGAGGTGGTGCAGGTCCGGGCCGAGTTCGAGCCCGGGGCGGCGCTGGGCCAGCACACCCATCCCGGCGAGGAGGTTGGGTACGTGCTGGATGGCACCGTCGAGCTGGAGGTGGCGGGGAAGCCCAATGCGACGCTGAAGGCCGGGGACCCGATCTTCATCCCGCCCGGAACGGCCCACGCGGCGAAGAACGTGGGCAAGGGTCCGGCGGTGATTCTGGCGACGTACATCGTGGAGAAGGGGAAGCCGCTGGCTACACCGGTGAAGCAGACGGCGGCGAAGTAGAGAGGCGGCGCTCAGGGGAAGAGCCGGTTCGACCGCGCGCCGGGCTAGAATCCAACCCGGATGAGCGACCGCGTCGGCGAATGGGACGAGCGCTTCGCCCGGGGCGAGGAGCTTCACGGCGGAATCCCCTCCCCGCCCCTGCCGGCGGCCGTGGAAGGGGTTCCTCCCGGGCTCGCACTCGATCTCGCCTGCGGCGCCGGCCGGCACGCGATCTTCCTCGCGGAGCGGGGATGGCGCGTGCTGGCCTTCGACGGATCGCGGGTGGCTATCGAGCGGATGCTCGCGCAGGCGCGCGAGAGGGGCGTGGCCGGCCGCATCGAGGCGCGCGTCGCCGACCTGGAGGCCCAAGGATTCGCTCTGGCTGTCTCCGCCTACGACCTGGTCTGCGACTTCTACTTCCTCCACCGCCCCCTCTTCGAGCAGATCCGCGGCGCGGTCCGCCCCGGCGGCCGCTTCGCCGCGGCCCTGCACCTGCGCAGCTCGCCCGAGGAGAAGGGGCGGTTCCTGCTGAAGCCCGGCGAACTGGCCGCCACCTTCGCCGGCTGGACCATCCTCCACCACCGCGAGGGCGCCTCGCCCGAAGGGGGCCACAAGCACTCGACGGCGGAGCTGATCGCCCGCCGCCCCTAGGCACCTAGTACCGCTTCAGCTCCGCCTCCATCTGCTCCAGGCCCATCCCGCGCTGGACGGGAATCCGGTAGAGCCGCAGCCGGTCCGCCGTGCCGTGGGCCGGGCCGGCGACCGCGATCCGGTACCCGGCCTCCTTGGCCAGCGAGACGGTCACCCGGCGCAGCGAGTTGTAGGGATAGGCCAGGAGCTCCACCGGATGGCCGAGCCGGCCCTCCAGCTCCCGCTTCGATTCCACGAGCTCCGCCAGCGCCTGGCCGCGCGGAAGATCGGGCAGCCGCGGGTGGTGGACGGTGTGCGATCCGATCGCCATCCCCGCCTTCTCCAGCGCGCGCACCCCGTCCCAGGTCAGGTAGCCCGGCGTCCCCACCAGGCCGGTGATCACGAAGAACGTCCCCTTCATTCCCCGCTTCTTCAGCGCCGGAAGCACCACCCGCAGCGCGTCCTCCGAGCCGTCGTCGAAGGTCAGGGCCACTCCTCCCGCCACCTTCCGGCGCTCCACCACCTCTTCCAGCGTGAGCGTGTGCCAGCCCGCCCCGGCGAGCCAGTCCAGCTGCCGCTCGAACTCGGGGGCCGTGAGATCCTGCCCCGAGCTCCGGTCGGGCGCTCCCACCGCGTGGTAGTTGAGGATGGGCGCCGCGGGCCTCGAGGAGCAGGCGAGCGCGGAGGCGCAGGCGAGCGCAGCCGCGGCGGTGGCCGGCGGCGTGGCAATTCTCACGAGGGCTTCCGGATCCCGTTGCGCAGCAGCTGACGGGTCTGCGCCGCGGCCAGGGCCAGGATGCAGGCGTCCGGCAGGAAACCGGCCAGCCAGGGATCGAGCCCACCCTCCGCCAGCGCCATGGAGAGCCGGGAGAGCGCGTAGAAGGCGACGAAGGCCCCCACCGTGAAGAGGTAGGCCCCGCCCCGCGAGCCGCGGGCGATCAGGGCCAGCGGCACGCTGAGCAGCGCGAAGGCGAAGCAGGCGAAGGGCATTGCCCAGCGCCGCACCTGCTCCAGGCCGAGCCGCGCCGCCTCCTTGGGCGCGCTCCGGCGAAGCTCGCGCACCCGCTGGCGCAGCTCGGGGCCGGTGAGGGCGGCCTCGTTCCGGCTGAAGCGGTTCTTCCGCGTCACCGGGTCCTGCACGCCCACCAGGAAGGTGCCTTCGCTGAAGCGGGCCACCGTCTCCCCGTCCGCCTCCATCCGGTGCAGCTCGCCGCGCGAGAGGTGCAGGGCCAGCGCCTCGCCCCCCGCGTCCAGCACCCGCCCCACCTCGGCCAGCGCCAGCAGGGGCGCGCCGTCGCCCACGTCGTCCTCGATGAGCACCCCCCGCCAGGTGGCATAGGAGGCGTCCGCGCCCGGCTCCTCGCTGGTCACGTAGACCATGAAGCGGGGCAGCCCGTCGTTGAACACGCCCGGCTCCAGGCCGGTCTTGAGGTTGCGCTTGATCACGTCGTTGAGCACGGCGTTGAGCTGGCGGAAGCCCCAGGGCTCCGCCCAGTGGGCCAGGGCCGCCACCGCCAGCGCCAGCGCCGCCCCCACCGCGGCCGGCACCCGGTAGAGCCGCAGCGGGTGCGTGCCCGCGGCGGTGAGGGCGAGCAGCTCGTGGTCGGCGGCCAGCCGCCCCATCCCCAGCTGCACGCCCAGCATCAGCGCCAGGGGCACCGCCGTCACCAGGAAGTGGGGCGCCAGCGCCGCCGTCACCCGGACCAGGTCCCCGGGCGAGACCGCGCTGCCGAAGACCACCTCGTTGAGCTGGAGGAGCTGGAGGATCACCAGGAGCTGCAGGATCGCCAGGAGCCCCACGGCCAACGGCCCCGCGATCTCCCGCAGGACCAGCCGTTCGAGGAGGGGAAGCCTGGGAGCGGACATCGCCCGCAACTGTAGTATGCAGGGGCCCTTTGGATCGCCGCAAAACCGCCGCAGCGCTGGTCGCCGCCGGGCTCCTCGGCCACGCCTTCCTCCTCCCCATCTCCATTGCCGGCATGCAGATCGCCCTGGCAGTGGCCGCGGCCGGCGTGCTCCTCGCCCTCCCGCCGCGCCTGCGCACGCCGCTCGACGTTCCCATCCTCGCCTTCGTCGGCCTGGCGGTGATCTCCGATCTGATCTCGCCCTTCGGCCCTCCTCCTCTGGCCTTCGCCACCCTCTGGCGGTCTGCGGCCGGCTACTTCGTGGTGGCGCTGGGGCTGCGCGCCCTTCCCCAGCCCTGGCCGGGCCGGTTGCTGCTGGGAGCCGCCGCGGGGCTCGCCCTCGCCTCGCTGGTGGGGCTCGTCCAGTACCGCACCGGCTTCGACCTGGTGCACGCGCTCGGCCTGAGGACTGAACCGGCGATGGTGCAGGCGCCCGGGCTGCCGGACCGCTTCGGCGCCATGGGCTTCTTCACCTCGCGCCTCACGTTCGGGCACAGCGCCACCATCCTGGTCGCGCTCCTGGCCGGGGCGCTCGCCGCCCGGGCCGTCCCCTGGCCCGCCGCGCTGGCCGTGGCCCTGGGGCTGGCCGCGGTGGCGGTGACGTTCGATCGCGCCGCCTACCTGGGCCTCTTCGCCGCGGCGGCGGCGATCGCGATCCGCGCCGGACGCCGCTTCGCGCTGCTCGCCGCCGTCCTGGTGGCGCTCCTCGCCCTGCACCCGGGCGTGCGCGGGCGGTTCGCCACCTCGTTCTCCGCCGCGACGAACTCCGACCGGATCTTCATCTGGTCGCGCGCCCGGGAAATCATCGCCGACCATCCGTTGCGCGGCATCGGCTTCGGCAACTACCAGCGCGTCTGCGGCCCGTACTACGACCGCGTCGACCCCTCGTTCCCCATGCGCACCTGGGCGCACAACCTGGAGCTCTCCACGCTGGCGGAGACGGGGCCGCTGGGCCTCCTGGCGATGCTGCTCCTCTGGGCGGCCGCCGCCGTCTTCCTCTGGCGCAGCCGCGACCCGCTCGCGCTCGGGGGATTGGGAGCGCTGGCGGCGTTCCTCGTCATCACCCAGACGCACGACCTCTTCTACGACAGCAAGGTCATGTACTCGCTTTGGTTTGCGCTAGGGATGGCAACGTCGCGAGAACCGCAGCCGGCCAGAGCTGGATGAGGATCCGGTCCGCCGAGGTGCGGAAGATCCACTCCAGCCCGTGCGGCTGCAGCAGGTAGATGGGCCCGTAGGCGGCGAAGGCGAGCAGGAGCGCCGTCCGCTCCGCCGCCGGCGGCCGGCCGCGGAAGAAGAGGATCAGCGCCAGCGCCAGCGCCAGCGCCAGCGCCCAGAGGGCGAAGTCCTGGAAGTAGACGATGCGCCGGAGCGCCAGGAGCAAGAGGTGACCCCAGCGCCCGAGGTCCAGGGCGTTGTGCAGCACCGTCGCCCCGGTGGAAAAGGCCACGAGGTCGTTGGGCGGTGCCAGCGCCAGCTTGAACCAGGCGAAGAGCGCCGCCCCGGGGAGCGCGCCGAGCGCGAAGGCCCCGGCCCCGGGCAGGTCGCGCCTGCGCCAGAGCAGGGCGAGGAGCAGGCAGCCGGCGTAGAGCGCCCCCTCGTTCTTCGTCCACATCCCCAGCCCGGCGGCGAACCCCGCCAGGGCGATCTCCCGGCGCGAGCGCGCCGAGGCCAGCAAGGCCGTGGCCGCCGCCAGGTAGACCGCGAGCGGCACGTCCGACTGCTGGTTCGAGGCGAACACCGCGAAGCAGGGAAGCGTGGTCACCGCCAGCCCGCCCAGAAGGCCCCACCTCGCGTCCAGGCTCCGCCAGAGTCCCAGCGCCACCACGGCCACCGCCAGCAGGCCGTAGATCGCCCCGAGCGCGGCCGGCACCGCGCGCGACTCGCCGAAGAGCGCGTACCCCTGCGCCACGGCGCCGGGAAGCAGCCAGGGATAGTCCGGGTGGGCGAGGAAGGAGAGGTCCGGGGAGAAGGCGCTGCGCAGGTCCGCCGAGCGCGCGAGGAAGCGCGCCCGCAGGTTCCAGATCATCCACGCGTCCCATCCCCCGTCGGGGAAGCGGACGGTGTGCTCGAGGAAGGCGGCAACCGCCACCAGGCAGGAGAGGGCGAAGAGTCCGATCAGCCAGGGGGGAGCAGGC
>DATKAG010000549.1:0-8448 GCA_035498355.1 Myxococcales bacterium
ACGCCTCGGGCGATGCCCGGGCGTTCGAGACCCTGTTCGCCCGGCTCGCGCCCCGGGTGCACGGGTTCTTCCTCAGGTCCTTCCGGGACGAGGGCGTGGCGGACGATCTTCTGCAGGTGACGTTCATGAAGGTGCATCGGGCGAGAGGACAGTTCCGGCCGGAGCTCAAGCTCCTGCCCTGGCTGTTCGCGGTGGCCGCCCGGGTGCGCCTGGACGAGCTGCGCCGGCGCCTGCGCCTGCCCGAGGACGCCAGCGAGGAGGCATTGGCCCTGGCCGACGAGCGGGCGCCGCGCGACCCGCCGGCGGAAGCCGACGTCAAGGACGCGGTCCGGGCGGCGCTGGACGCGCTCCCCGAGTCGCAGCGCACGGTGATCCACCTCCACCGCTACGAGGGGATGACCTTCGCGGAGATCGCCAAGGCATTGGGCACCACCCCTGGCGCGGCCAAGCTGCGCGCTTTCCGCGGCTACGAGACGCTGCGCCAGCAGCTGAAGGGGCTTCTGTGAGCGCCTGCGACGAGTTGCGGCCCCAGGCGGCCGGCATCGCCTCGCTGCCCGAGGGCGACCCCGAGCGGGAGGCGTATCTGGCGCACGCGCGCGGCTGCCCGGGCTGCCTGGAGGCATTGCGCGAAGGGGAGAAGCTGGTCGCCGTCCTGGGCCGCAGCCGCCTGCCGCCCCCGTCGCAGGAGGCGCTCCGCCGCGCTTCGGCGCCCATCCTGGCCGAGCTGCATCCCCTGCGCTGGCCATTGGGGATCGCCGCCGCGCTGGTGGCGTTCGCCATCCCCGTTCTCTTCGCCCGGCACCGCGACCCGGAGGGCTGGGCGGCCGCGCTGCTCGTCCTGGTCCTGGCCGCGGCGCTCGCCGCCAGCGCCGGCGTGGTCCGGGCCGGCGCCTGGGTGGCGCTGACCGCCTCCGCCGGATTCTCCCTCGCCGCCGGCGGCGTCCCCGGATTCCCCTCGGCCGGCAGGGGTTTGGCCATCGGTCTGGGGTTCGACTGCCTGGGGCTGGAGATCCTCGGCGCCGCCATCGCGGCCGCAACCGTGGCCTGGCGCAGCCGGGGAAGCCCGGCGCAGCTCGGGGCGGCGGCGGCGGCCGGAGCGCTGGCGGCGCAGGCCGCGCTGCACATCTCCTGCGGCGCGCACGGCCAGGCCGCGCACCTCTGGGTCTTCCACGTGGGCGGAGTGGCCCTGGCCGGCCTGGCCGGCTGGATCCTGAAGGGGCGGATCTACGCCAGGAGCGCGCGGAGCTGATCCGCCGAGAGGGCCTGCGGCCAGCCGCGGAAGAGTCCCGCGTGCAGCGCCGGCTCGGAGAGGGAGACCACCCAGGTCGCCACCCGTCCCCGCGCCAGCGGCCAGCGCCCGGCGACGCGCCCCTTCTCGATCACGAACTGGCGCTCCTCCTCCGGGACGGAGCGGGAATAGAGCGCGAGCTGCAGCACCTGCACCTCGCCCTTCACCCGGGAGCCGAGGGAGAGGGCCCGCTCCCGGAGCATCTGCGCGCGGCGGGCGAACTCCACCCCGGGAACGCGCTCCCCGGAGGCGACCACGATCACCTGCACGCTGGTCTCCAGGTCTCCCGCCCACACCTGGTCGTAGTGCGGCAGCCCGGCCAGCGCCTCCACCACCGCCCGGGCGGTGGGCTCCACCGCCTCCGGGTGCACGCGGCTCAGGCCCGCCGCGGCCAAAAACTCCTCCAGCTTGCGCTGAAACGCCGCCTTCATCAGTGGGAGAGGATGGGGAAGCGCGGGCGCCGGGGAAGGGGGCCGGCCGCGCCCAGGGGCTGCGCCGGGCCCTCGGCGCCGGCGATCCCGCCCACCAGGTCGTAGTCCCCGGCCTGCTCGATCTCCACGGGGACGATCCCGCCCGCCCGCGCCTGCCCGCGGTTGACGTAGACCTTGCCATCGATCTCCGGGGCCTGCCCCATCCAGCGGCCTTCCAGCAGGAGCTCGGTCTCCTCCGACACCCCTTCCACCAGGACGTCGAGAGTCCGCCCCACCAGGGCCTCCTGGTGCTCCCGGCTGATCCGCCGCTGGATGCCCAGGAGCTTCTTCTGCCGCTGCGCCTTGACCCGCTGGGGGAGCTGGCCGTCGAGGTCGAAGGAGGCCGTCCCTTCCTCGCGCGAGAACTGGAAGACGCCCACCTTCTCGAAGTGCATCTCCTCCACGAACCTGCACAGCTCTTCGAACTGCTCCTCCGTCTCCCCGGGGAACCCGACGATGAAGCTGGTGCGGAAGGTGAGGCCGGGAACCCGCTCGCGGAGCCGGCGCACCAGCCGTCGCACCCAGGCGCCGTCGCGCCCCCGCTTCATCCGCCGCAGCACCTCGTCGCTGATGTGCTGCAGGGGCATGTCCAGGTAGCGGGCCAGGTTGGGCTGCTCCGCCAGCGCGTCGATCAGCGGCTCGGGAAAGTCGCGGGGATAGGCGTAGTGCAGGCGGATCCAGCGCGCGGGCACCTCCTCCAGCGCCTGCAGGAGCTGGTGGAGCCGGGGCCGGCCGGGCAGATCGTAGCCGTAGGCGGTGAGGTCCTGCGCCACCAGGTTCAGCTCCAGGGCGCCCTCGGAGACCAGCCGGTGCGCCTCCTCCACGATGTCGGCGATGGGCCGCGAGCGCTGCGCGCCGCGGAGAGTGGGGATGATGCAGAAGGTGCACTTGTTGTCGCAGCCCTCGCTGATCTTCAGATACGCCGTCCAGCGGGGCATGGAGTTGCGGCGCGGGGTGCGGCTGTCGGCGATGTAGTCCGGGTCCGGGATCACCGCCCGGTCGCGCTCTCCCTTGAGGATGCGGGCGATGCGCGGGTACGCGCTGGTGCCGACGAAGTGGTCGACCTCCGGCATCTCCTGCTGCAGCACGTCGGCATACCGCTGCGTCAGGCAGCCGGCCACCACCAGGGCCTTGCAGCGGCCGGTCTCCTTGTGGCGGGCGTGCTCGAAGATGGCGTCGATGGACTCCTGCTTCGCCTCCCCGATGAAGGCGCAGGAGTTGATCAGGATGACCTCCGCCTCCTGGGGCTCTTCCACCAGGCGGTAGCCCTCCTCCAGCAGGCTGCCGAGCATCACCTCGCTGTCCACCCGGTTCTTCGGGCAGCCGAGGGAGAGCAGGTACAGCGACGGGCGGTCTGAAAGGGCAGTCTTGTCCATCGGGTCCGCGAAAGGGGCCCTCGTATAACAGACCGCGCCCGGGAAAGCCTCAGCTACTTCGCGGCGGCCGCGCCCTTCGAGGGGTCGTCCGCCGGGTTGACGTAGTGGATGTCGAAGGGGCCCATCCCGTGCAGCTCGAGGATCACGTCGCCCTTGGCGGTTGCCGAGTGGTGCATCTTGCCGGGAAGGAAGTGGTACGAGCCCACGTCGAGCGCGTGCACGTCCTTGTCGCCGTCTCCCATCGCCAGCATGAACGTGCCGGTGAGGATGGTGAGCTGCTCGTCCTGGGTGTGCCAGTGCGTCGCGATCTTGTACCCGTCGGGCATCTTGAAGCGGAGCGCGAACATCCCCTTCTTGAAGGGGTCGCCGTGGAGGATGGTGACCTCCGCGCCTTTCGGGAACGCCGGCGGCGCCGGCCCCCACTTCAGGTCCGCCGCGGTGAGGGTGACGGCCTTCGCCTTCGTTCCCTTGGCCTGGGTGTTGTGTGCGAGCGCTGCGAAGCTGAGCGCCGCCAAGGCGGCGCCGATCCGGATCATGTTCTTCATCTCGGGGGTCCCTCCCTTTCAGGCGACCCTGTACACCGCGCGCGCGAAGACCTCAACTCACGCTGTGTCAGTCGCGGAAATTCTCGAAGCCGAGATCGACTTTCAGCTCGTCCTGCTTGCCGCGCGCGATCTGCATCGCGCTCTGCAGATCGTCCCTGCTCTTGCCGGAGACGCGTACCGAATCTCCCTGGATGGCGCTCTGGACCTTCAGCTTGCTGTCCTTGATCGCCTTCACCAGCGCCTTGGCCTTCTCGATCTCGATCCCCTGGGCGAAGGTCAGCACCTGGAAGACGTACTTTCCGCTCTGCTCCAGGTTGCCGTACTTCAACCCCCGCAAGGGGACGCCGCGCCTGGCCATCTTCTCCACCAGCACGGTGCGCGCCGCCTCCAGCCTCTGCTCCGTGCTGCTGCGGATCTTCAGCCCCTTCTCCGGCGCGCTCACCTTCTCCAAGGTGGTCTCCGTCCCCTTGAAATCGTAACGCTGCTCGATCTCCTTCCGCGCCTGCTGGAAGGCGTTGTCCACCTCCTGCTCGTTCACCTTGCTGACGATGTCGAAGCTGGGCATGTCACATCTCCAGGACCACCGGGAGCACCATGGGCCGCTTTTCCAGGCCCTTCCTCCAGGCGGAGCGCACGGCGCGGCGGAGGGCCTCTTCCACCATGCCGTGATCGGTGCGCTGCGCCGGCTGCAATTCGGCGAGGGCGTCGAGGGCGGCCTTGCGGGCCTGCGAGAGCCGCGGCTCGTCCAGCCCCGAGACGCCCTTGCCCAGCAGCTCCGGGCCGCGCACCACCGCCCCGCTCTTGTGATCGAGCACGCAGAGGCAGACCAGCATCCCCGTCTCCGCCAGAAGCTGCCGGTCGCGCAGGGCGATCTCCCCCACGTCCGCGAAGGCGCCGCGCGCGTCGAGGTACAGGCGCCCGGCGGAAACGGCGTTGGGGATCACCGCGGCGAAGGCGTCCTCGCGCAGCTCCACCGCGTCGCCGTCCTCGGCGATCACGCAGCCCGGGGCCGCGACGCCCGCCTCCTCCGCGGTCCGGGCGTGGGCGGCCAGCATCCGGTACTCGCCGTGGATGGGAAGGAAGCTGCGGGGCCGCACGAGGTCGATCATCATCCGCTGCTCGTCCTGGCAGGCGTGCCCGCTGGTGTGCACCAGCTCGCCCGCCGCGCTTCCGGAGAGCACCCGGCAGCCGCGGCGGACCAGGTGATCGATGATGTTCCCCAGCGTGCGGTCGTTCCCCGGGATCACCCGGCTGGAGAGGATCACCAGGTCGTCCTTCTCCAGCTGCACGGAAGGGTGCTCGCCCAGGGCCATCCGGGAGAGGGCGCTGCGCGGCTCGCCCTGGGCCCCGGTGCAGAGGATGGCCAGCTCCCCGGGGGGAAAGTGGCCCGCCGCCTCCGGGTCGACGAAGGAGTGCGGCGGGCAGGCGACGTAGCCCAGGTCCAGCGCCAGGCGCACGTTGGTTTGCATGGACCTTCCCAGGAGCACCAGCTTGCGCCCCAGGGCCAGCGCCGCCCGCACCACGCTCTGCACCCGGTGGATGTTGGAGCCGAACATCGCCACCACGATGCGCCCCCTGGCCAGGGGCCCGGCGAAGATGCGCAGGAGCGACTCGCCCACCTCGCGCTCGCTGACGCTCGAGCCCGGGCGCTCGGCGTTGGTGGAGTCGGAGAGCAGGCAGGCCACGCCGCTCTCGCCCAGCTCCGCGAAGCGCTTCACGTCCAGCAGCTTCCCGTCCACCGGGCTCCAGTCGATCTTGAAGTCGCCGGTGTGGACCAGAAGGCCCGCCGCGGTGCGCAAGGCGTAGCCCACCGCGTCCGGGACGCTGTGCGGTACTTGTAGCGGCTCGAACTCCAGGCGCTCGCCCGCCGTTCCCCGGCCCCGCGGCGAAAGCTCCCGCAGGTCGGCCGCGATCCCCTGCTCGGCGAGCTTCTCCTTCACCACCGCGAGCGTGAAGCGGGTCCCGTACACCGGGACCTGGGGAAACTCGCGCAAGAGGTAGTGCAGGGCGCCCACGTGGTCCTCGTGCGCGTGGGTGAGGAGCACGGCGTCCACCCGGCCGGCGGACTTGAGGTGGGAGAGGTCGGGCGCAATCACCTCCACCCCCAGCGCCTGCTCGGCGTTGGGGAACATCAGCCCGCAGTCGATCACCACCCGGGAGCCTTCCGACTCGACCACCAGGCAGTTCATCCCCACTTCGCCCAGCCCGCCGAGGGGGATGATGCGGACCTTTGCCGCCGTCGCGGGCACGGGACGCAATCTAGCGTTTTTCCCCGCCCGGCGCGGGGGAGCGCGGGTTATGACAGTCCGCGGTGTCCGATCCCTTCGCCAAGGTGCTCAACCCCCCGCAGCTGGAGGCCGTGCG
Organism: Myxococcales bacterium; assembly: GCA_035498355.1. Taxonomy (GTDB): domain Bacteria; phylum Myxococcota; class Myxococcia; order Myxococcales; family 40CM-4-68-19; genus 40CM-4-68-19. The sequence goes on from DATKAG010000549.1 coordinate 6,044, forward strand.
CCACGGCGAGGGGCCGCTGCTCATCCTGGCCGGGGCCGGCTCGGGGAAGACGCGGGTGCTCACCCACCGCATCGCGCACCTGTTGCGCGAGCGGCTGGCGCGCCCCGCCGAGATCCTGGCGGTGACCTTCACCAACAAGGCGGCCGGGGAGCTGAAGGAGAGGGTGGAGAAGCTGGTGGGGCCCGACGCGCAGCGCCTCTGGGTGGCCACCTTCCACGCCGCCGGGGCGCGCATCCTCCGCCGCGAGGCGGAGGCGCTGGGGCTGACGCGGAGCTTCGCCATCTACGACGACGCCGACCAGCTGGCGGAGGTGAAGCGGGCAGCGGGCGACCTGGGCTTCGACACCGCCGCCGCCCGCCAGCAGCTCTCGCGCATCGATCGCTGGAAGAACGCCGGCCTGCTCCCCGCCGAGGTCCGGCCGGCGGAGTTCGACGTCCCCGGCAAGACGGCGCTCAAGGTGTACGCGAAATACCAGGCGGCGCTGCAGGCTTCCAACGCGGTGGACTTCGGCGACCTGATCGTCCGGGTGATCGAGCTCTTCAAGAAGCGCGACGACCTCTTGCAGGGCTACGCCGGCCGCTTCCGCCACATCCTGGTGGACGAGTTCCAGGACACCAACCCGGCCCAGTACCAGCTGCTCAAGCTCCTCGCCTCGGTCCACGGCAACCTCTGCGTGGTGGGCGACGACGACCAGGCCATCTACCGCTGGCGGGGCGCGGAGGTGGACAACATCCTCGACTTCCCCAAGCGCTTCCCCGGCACCAGGGTGGTGCGGCTGGAGCAGAACTACCGCAGCTCCGGCCGCATCCTCTCGGCCGCCCACGCCATCATCGAGAAGAACGAGCGCCGGGCGGAGAAGAAGCTCTGGACCGCGGCCGGGGAGGGCGAGAAGGTCCGGGTGATCCTGGCCGAGGACGAGCGCGACGAGGGCGGCCGGGTGGCTTCCGAGCTCTACGCGGAAAATGCTCGCGGGACGGCCTACGCGGAGATGGCCGTCTTCTACCGGGCGAATGCCCAATCGCGCGCGCTGGAGGACGCGCTGCGGGCCCGGCGCGTCCCCTACCGGGTGGTGCGCGGGCGCTCCTTCTACGACCGGGCGGAGGTGAAGGACGTGGCCGCCTACCTGCGCCTCTGCCTGAACCCGCGCTCCGACGGGGACCTGCTCCGGGTGATCAACGTTCCGCCCCGGGGGATCGGCGACACCACCGTCGAGCACCTGCGCGCGTCGGCCGGCAGGCAGGGGATCTCGCTCTGGGAGGCCATCGGCTCGGAGGACCCGGAGCTGCCGGCGAACGCACGGGCGAAGCTCCTTCCCTTCAAGGCGCTGGTGGAGAAGCTGCGCGAGGGGGTGGCCAACGATCCCGGGGCCGCCGGCGCCATCGAGCGGGTGATCGAGCAGACGGGCTATGCCGACCGGCTGCGCCTGGAAGGGGAGGAGGGGGAGGACCGGGTGGAGAACCTCCTCGAGCTGGTGGGAGCGGCGCGGGAATTCGACCGGGCCTGGGCCGGCGAGGAGGTGGACGTTCCCGCCGGGCCGGAGAAGCCGGGCCCGGCCGAGGCGAAGCCGCTGATTCCCAATCCGCTCACCCAGACGCGGGCCCAGTACTTGCGGGCGGTGCGCTCCGCCCCCGGAGCGCTGGGCAGCGCGCAGGAGGAGGCCGGACAGCCGCCGGGGGATCGGCCCGATCCCCTCTCGGCGCTGGCGGCCGCCGCGCCCGACGACGAGGAGGGCCGCGCCGACACGCCCCTGCTCGGCTTCCTCGAGCAGCTGGCCCTGGTGGGCGATGCCGACGCGGCGGGCGGGGGCGATCGCGTCTCCCTGATGACGCTGCACGCCGCCAAGGGGCTGGAGTTCGACGCGGTGTGGATGACCGGCCTGGAGGAGCGGGTGTTTCCCTCCTCCCGCTCGCTGGGGCAGACAGGCCCGCTGGCCTCGGGCGAGGAGGACCCGGCGGAGATGGCCGAGGAGCGCCGCCTCTGCTACGTGGGAATGACGCGCGCGCGCAAGCGCCTGGCGCTTTCCCTCGCCCGCTGCCGCTCGCTCTTCGGCGAGCTGCGCTTCAACCCTCCCTCCCGCTTCGTGCGCGAGCTTCCTCCCGAGCTGACCGAGGGGCTGGCAGCGTTGGACCGGCTCTCGCCGATGCAGGAGCGCGCCCGCAAGGACGTGTTCTACGACGAGTTCGATCAGCGGCCTCGCTACTCCGACGCTCCGCTGCCGGCGCGGAACCGCATGCGCGAGGGCCGGTATGACCCGGCTTCCAGGCCCACGGTGAAGCAGCCCGCGGCAGGAGTGGGCGGGCTGGGCCCTGGCGCGCGCGTCAAACATCCCAGCTTCGGCGTGGGGACGGTGGAAGAGGTGGACGGGGAGGGCCTCAACCGGAAGCTGGTGGTCCGGTTTGGTCCGG